>NZ_JBFBBE010000130.1:0-23956 GCF_040682555.1 Streptomyces sp. NPDC051172 | reverse complement strand
TCCGCAAGCGCGTCCTCCTGGCCGGGTGACTGCACGGCGACCGGGGCGGGCCCGTGACCGTCCGTCAGCGCTGCACGGAAAGTGATCCAGAACCCCAATTTTGCGGCTCTCCTGCCGTATGTGTGGGTCATTCTGTGGCGGGTTGGCGGCCGGGGAGGGTGGGGCGGGGGGCCGGCGAGGGTGAGCATGACGAGGGCGATGATGGCGTCGGCGGTGTGGAAGCCGAAGCCGCGTCGGATGATCAGGCGGGTCTTGGTGTTGGTGCTCTCGACCAGTCCGTTGCTCATGCCGGTGGTCAAGGCGGCGCGGATCGCCTGATGGTGGCGGCGGATGCGGCGCTGGAGGTCGACGAAACTGTCGATGCAGCAGCGGCGGGCCCAGCCGATCCAGCGGTCCAGAGCTGACAGGGCAGCGGTAGGTCGGGTCTTGGCCAGGGTGAATACCGCGCGCAGGGCTTCCTTCAGGCGCCAAGCGCGGTGCAGGCGGGGATCGGTGGCGGCGATCCAGGTGAGTTTCGCGGCCTGCCGATCGGTGAGGTCTGCCTCGTTCTTCCACAGCGCGAAGCGGGAGTCTTTCAGCGCCCGGGCGGTGTCGGGATCGGCGGCCTGGCGGCGGGCGCGGTTCCACGAGGCACGGCGTTCGACATCCAGGGCGTCGGTGGCCCAGGCAACCACGTGGAACGGGTCCATCACGCGCACCGCCGACGCGGCCCGGTCGGCCAGGACCTCAGCGATCCAGGCGGCGCCGTGGGCGCTGATGTGAGTGAGTCGGACGGGTGCGCCGCTCCCCGAGGGCGTTGAAGAAGCGGTGCAGGACGTCCTTGCCGTGCCCGTCGGCCATCCACACCACCCTCGCGGTGTCGTGGTCCACGACGACCGTCATGTACTTCTGCCCCTTGCGGTAGCTGATCTCGTCGATGCCGATCCGTCGCAGCCCCGACAGGCGGTCGACCAACCGGTCGCGGTCGGCGACGTACCGCTCGACGATCGCGCCGATGGTCCGCCAGGAGGTGCGCATCAGCTGTGCAGCCGCGCTCTTGGAGCACTCGGCGGCCATCCATGCCGCCTGGGCGTCGAAGGCGTGGGTATGGCCGGCGCCGTGACGGGCCCAGGGCACCGCAGCGACGGTCGTCCCGTGCTCGCGGCAGGCCACCCGTGGCGCGGCGGCCTCCAGGAACACACGCATCACGCCGTGGTCGAGGTCCCGCCACCGGCGCCGCCCCCGCCCCGTGTCGTAGCAGGGCGCCGGGCGTCGGCAGATCCCGCACCGCTGCCGACGGCGGGCATCGGGCCGTACCGACACGACCACACACTGTTCGTTCTCATCGATCCGGACGCCCTCGACCACGGTGTTCTCCGCCGTCAGGGTCCGCTTCCATATCCTGAAGAGGGACACGCCGTTTTCCTGCTTGATCCAACTTGAGCCTAGAGAACTCAAAGGATGGCAGGGGACGGCGTGTTTCCCGTATCAGGGCTGGTCAAGGCACCCACACATACGACAGGAGAGCCGGATAATAGCTGCCTGCCGCACGATCACCGGCTCCCGTGTACACAGGTGTGATGCGTGCTCGGATCTTGGACGGGAGGCCGGGTGAACGCGAAAGGGCGCGACCCGTCATGATCATGTGATTCCACTCGCAAGATCGTGAAGGCCGCGCCCGCATGCCATCCTGCCCGACCCTGCCCACCTCGCGCCAACTCGCCGCTGAACTCGGCCCGGCAGCCGACCAGTTGTCCGCGCCGGAACGCCTGCCGTCGCTGCTGGAGGCCGTCCGCACGGTGCCCGACCCGAGGACGCCGCATCTGGTCACCCACGCCTGGCCGATGCTGCTCGGCCTGGTCGCCTGCGCCATGCTGTGCGGGGTGTGCTCGGTGCGCGGCGTGATCCGCTGGGCGCGTGGCCAGGGCGCCGGCGTCCTGGCGGCCCTCGAAGTCCCCGGCGCAGACCCGGACCGGCTTCCGGTGGCCACCACTCTCACCCGCGCGCTCGCCCATCTGGACGCGGACGCGCTGGATGCGGCCGTCGGCACGTTCATCCAGGCGCACACCGCCGATCCGCTGGCCGGCATCGCCGGCGAGATGCCCGTGCTCTCGCTCGCGGCGGACGGCAAGACGGTCCGCGGCGCCCGCGACAGCGACGGACATCAACTGCACCTGCTGGGCGTCTACCTCACCGATCCGGGCGTGATGCTCGCCCAGCGCGAAATGCGGCACAAGCCGCACGAGACCCTCCACTTCGCCCCGGCCCTGGACCTGGTCACCGACATCTCCGGCATGATCGTAACCGCGGACGCCCTGCACACCGTCGCCGCCCACGCCCGCTACCTGCACCGACGCGGCGCCTTCGGCCTCTTCCCGGTCAAGGAGAACCGGGCCACGCTCTTCGCCCAACTCGACACCCTCGACTGGGACGAGCACACCAACACGGCCATCACGGTGCACCGTACCGAGGAGATGAACAGCGGCCGTCACGAGATCCGCATCGTGCGCGTCCAACCCCTCGCCGATGGCCAGGTCGCCTTCCCGCACGCCACCCAGGCACTGCTGACCGAGCGGTACACCACCGGCCGTGGCGACGGAAAACAGCACGCCGTGGCCGAACTCGGCATCACCACCGCACCCGTTGCCACAGCCGACGCCGCCACCCTGGCCCGCTGCACCCGTGACCAGTGGTCCATCGAGGCCCAGCACTTCGTGCGAGACGTGACCTTCGGCGAGGACGCCTCCCGCGCCCGCACCGGCAGCCTGCCCCGCGCCCTCGCGACCTTCCGCAGCCTCGCGATCAGCCTCGCCCACCTCGCCGGATGGACCAACAACGCCGCCGCCCACGACCAGGCGCTTTGAAGCTCCCCCGGTGAACTGCGCATTCAGACCGAGCCGATCCCCTCCTCTACTCACTGGGCACCTCCAGTAGAGTCACGGAGCGATCGACACAAGCGCCGTTGCAGGAACGGGGATGAAAATGGACGGTTTCAAGACACCACCGCTGGACGACTTTCACAGCTACTCGGGCCTAGCTCACAAGCAGGGCGATCACCTGGGCACCTTGAACCACTACGCGGCGGGCCCGTGCGCCGACAATCAGGGGCTGGAAGGGCTGTTGGCTCTGGTCAGCGGGATCATCCCCGAGGTCGCCGAGTTCTTCGAGGGCAAGACAGTCCAGTGCCAGCGCGGCATGAACCTGGTGGCAGAGAAGTCGGACGCGACTGCGAATGCATACCGCACCACGGACCAGGACACAGCCGCCCACATACGCTCGATCTACCCCGCGCCTCTCGGGGGCATACCCGACCTGGGTGGCCTCCCCGGCTCCTCCCATCTGGGCAACTTCACCGACGAGGACGTCAAGCCCAAGGACCCCGATGACGCCTCGCAGTACGAGGCGAAGAGCATCTCGCACATGGTGTGGACGCTGCACACCAACATGGGCGAGGGCTTCCTGGCTGGCGCGGAGAAGCTGTTCAAGTTCTGCACAGGGCAGAGCTTGATCGAACTGCTCCTCACCCCGCTTACGGGGGACTTCGGCCGGCTTGAGTACCTGCACGTCGCCTACAGTGCGCTCAGCGAGGGCCTGTACACCGTCACTGGCACACTGCGGAAAGGCTCATGGAGGCTTGGCAGCGAGTGGACCGGGGACGCGGCCCGTGGGTTCGACTCGTATCTGTTCTGCTGGACCATGGGCATGGGCGGGATCGGCGACGCCGCCGCAGAGGTCGCGAAGATCTACCACGACGCCTACGAAACCGTGCTTGGACTCGTGCGGCTGGCCCTGCGGCAGATCGGCACTCTCATCAATGACGATATAGAGCAGTTGGCCAAGCTGGCCGCCCAGACAGCCGCAGCCGATGCCACCATCGAGGTTGTCGGCGGCGGCCCCGAGGACCCGCTGGCCGACGCTGCCGCCCTGCTGGTCACTGGCGTGGAGCTCTACCGCATGTACAAGATCGTCAACCGGATCGTCACCGTGGTCAACGCCATCGAGGGCACCTACAAGGCCATCCAGGAAGCGCTGCACAAGATCCCGGACGCGGTCAACGCCGTCATTAAGGCGGTCAACTCGCCCATGCCCAGCATCGGCAGTCTCATCGACGATGTCGAGCAGCGCGGCTTCGAGTTCGAACGCACCGCCGGCTGGAGCCCGACCCTGGGTGCGGCCCGCATAGGCATGCTCCCCGCAGCCTGACCCGATCACATCCGAGGAGACGTCAATGACCCACACCATGGACCCATTTGCCGCGGCGCAGCCACCGCGCGACCCGAAAGAGGCTCAGCTCGCCGCCCGTACCTCGCAGCTGGGGGATGTGATGCTGGATCGCCGATCAGCGCAGCAGATCGAGCTCGCCGACCAGCTCTACCAACAGCTGAAGGCCGGCGCCGACGTGAAGGACCTCAAGGACCTGATCGGTCGGTGGAGCCGCACCTCAGCGGCAGATCTGCGGAGGAGGGGTACCCGATGATCGAGTCGCTCGGTTCCTTCGGGATCACCCTCTCCTACCACCGTGACGAAACGGTGTGGGAGGTCCGGGAGGAGGGCACGAGCGCACCCGCAGCTCGGGTACGCCGTCCCGGTCCGCCTGAGGCGAAGGTTCCGTGTGAGGTCTACGCCGGACGGCGACTGGACGAGTTCGTGGGGCTGGTGACGGCCAGGGACGCCGCCGGCCCGGACCGCGCCCTTGTCGGTCGAGTACACAGCGACGCACACCCGAACCCCTTCAAAGACCAGATCCGGGTGGACCAGTTCGGCCTCGGAATCCTGGAAGGCAAGGCCACCGGCCTCGGTTCCCTGGTCCGCAACTCGGTCGGGCGCTTCAATTTCGACTCCACCATGGGCGATCTCGTCGCCCCGCTCACGCTGCGGTTCTCCGGACCCGAGGGCGTCGCGTTCGAGCTCACGCGCCACGCCGGCGCGCTGACCCGCTTCGACGCGAAAGTGACCGACCCGCGCGTCAACCGGCTGTTGGTTCTCTCGGTGGTCAGGCTCTTCGAGCTGAAGACCGGTGGCCTTGACCCACGCAAGCTGAGAGCACGCATGGGCGGCCTGTTCGGCCGTAGCTGAGCCGACCGCCTGTGCGCGACGGCATCTCGACCATCGGACCAGGCGGAGCACGGCATGAGTTCAGCAGCCGTTGGCCTTTGCCACGACCGGTACGATCTTCTTCAGCAGCTGTGTGAGCGCCTTTTCTGTCTTGGACAGGTCCTTGGGGTAGAACGTCAGGATCTCCACGGAGAAGCTCTTGTGGGGCCCCTCAACATCTCCTTCGGAGGAGTAACCGGCACACGCCTCCACCGCCACAGCACCACGGGAGTACACGGCGGCGTCGCCGGAGGCGTCGACTGTGACCTTCTTGTCCCCGTCGCCGTACATGGTGGCCCTGCTCTCCGCGATCTGGCGGGCAGTTTGTACGTCCTCGTGGAAGAAGTTGCGCACGAAGAGCGTCTTGTGGTTGTCGACCGCATATTCGCACCCAGAGGCGTACTTGCCTTTGTCGAGACCGTCCCCTGTCTTCGTCAGCTTGCTGCCGGGCGGGAAGAGGGGCTCGATGGCCTTCTTCCCGACGTGTGCTCCACACAAGGTGTCGGGCAAGGCGTATTCGACTTCGGGTTTCTTCCCACCAGAGCAGGCCGTAAGCAGAAGTGCGGCGAGTGAAAGCACTGCGCAGCCTATACGGCGGCTGGGGCAATGATCAGCCATGGAATTGGTCCCCCCATTCGGCACCGGTGGCGTGGCTCTGGTCGACCTCTGCGCCCACGGCGTTCTGCAATTTCTCGCTCCCTCCGGAACGGGCAATGTCGGCGCGCACCGCCTCACGCACCGCCGACTGACCGTTGGTGTAGTCGCGCCCCGCCTCGCTTTGGGCCTCGTTGGTGGTGTCCTGGTGCAGACTGTTAGCCACGCTTTCCTGGACGTCTTCGACCACCCAGCCGACGGCCTCGCCGCCCACGGGGATTTTCCCGATTGCGAGTCCGAGACCACGGCCAACCCACTTGTTAGCGGTGTCGACGTTTTCGTTGTAGTCGGCGTCGTCGTGCGCGTGGGTATCGTGTACGGCGTGAGCGCGGGCCGCGCTCATGATGCCTGCGACCTCGGCTCCGGGGTGAGCGGCGGTAGAGAGGCGCTGGGCAAGGGAGACTTCGCTGTCGTCCGGGCCCTTGATCTCCGCGTCGATAAGGGCAGAGGTATAGGCCTGCTGAGAACCGGTAAGTGCTGCGTAGGCATCAGGGTCCTGGCTGACCTGGTAGAGGAACTCCTTGGTCGCCTCGGCATCCAGATCAGCGCTCGCGCCTTGGACGGGCAGGCTTTCCTGGCCGGTGATTGAGCGCTGAATGTCGCCCATGTACTCGGCGCCGATGTTGCCAAGACTGTCGCTTGCCGCTGCGTAGCGGGCGGTCCCGTCGTCGCTGTTGAGCAGCTCTCCGGCGTCAGGGCCGCTGAATTTGTTGATCACCTGGGCGGCCAGATCAGCCTGATCCTGCGTGTGGGCAAGCGTGCCGGTGGAAGGGTCGGCGCCGGCGGGGCGGCCAGTCGTGGCCGCTTCGAGGGCGTGGCCCAGCGAGTCAGGGAAGTCGTTCATGGACTTCTGCACGGCGTCGGGGTCGTGGCCGGTGATGTCAGGGAAGGATTCGTAGTCCTTGTTGACGAGGTAGTCCAGGTAGTTGCTGGCTCCATGGATCTCGGAGAGCTCGCCCTTATGGGTGCCGTCCTCGGTGTATGCCTCCATCGGCGGTGTGAAGTAGTCAGTGGCGGCCTGCGGGCTGTGGCCCAGGGCTTCTAGGACGCTGTTCATGGGGTCGTAGCCGGCGCCGTCCTTGCCGGAAGGGTTGAAGCCGTAGTTGGGTTCGCCGATGTCGCCCTTGGTATCGGCGAAGAAGTACGGGTTCTTGTCGTGGAGTTGGGTGACGTGCTCGGCGATCGGGGTGAGGAAGGACGCGTCGTAGTTGCCGTAGCGGAGGATGCCGCCGAGGACCTGGTAGCCGTAGGGGCCCTCGTTCATGCTGTCGTCGTACAACTGGATGTGCTGGGTGCCGAGTTTGCGCAGGTCGGCAGTCCACTGCTCGGACAGATGGGGTTTGTGGTCCGGGTCGGTGGCGGTGGCGAGGGTGTTGCCCATGTTGCGCTGCATCTGCTGGAGCAGCGCCTTGCGTTCGGCGTCGGCGTCGGCGGTCTGCAGGGCGAGCTGGCCGTAGAGCTGGAGGGTGCTTTTCTGGCCGAGTTGCTTATAGAAGGCGGTGGCGAAGACCGGGTCGTTCTGGTTGGCCTTCATCAGGTGGTTGAGCTCGGTGAGCTCTGTGTCGGTGAGCTTGTCGCCCTTCTTCATCAGTTCGGCCGCGTGCGTGGCATCTGCCTCATCGAGGGAGGTGACGACCTTGGAGTTGAAGTCGGTCTTGTTTCCGCCGAGGTCGCGGCGCAGAGCCCAGCAGGCGGTGTCGTCGGCGTCGGCGGCACGTTGGAGGACGCGTTCGATACGGCGGGCGAAGGCGTCGCAGGCCTCGTGTTGTTTGCGGATGATGTCCTGAGCGTCGGGGTCGTGGTGGCGCATCGGGTCCTGGGACATGTCGTTACGCGGGGTGACGACGCCGGTGGCGCTCACCTGAAGGTCCTGTTTCTTGGCCTCGACGTTGGCGAGGTCGTGGAGGTCGTCCTTCGCCTTTTCCAGCTCCGTGTGCAGTGTCGTGAGGACGCCGGCGATGCCCTGCGCTTCCTTGTGGGCGTCCGCGAACTCCTGCTCGGCGGCACGTACGTCGTTGGCCGCCTTGGCCGCCGTCAGTACCGGCTGGGTCCAGCCGGCCTGCCGGAAGGGGCGGACGACTTGATCGCCGTATGCGGTGTGGAGTCCCTTGAACTTGGTGACGGTCTCTTCCCAACGCTCAGCGGCTGCTTTGAGGTTGCTGAGGTTGAGGTGGTACAGCTGCTCGTACGTCGGCATGAGCTCGGCGAGTCTCCGTGGAGTCGAGTGTCTTGGCAGGTTGGCGCTGTGGCGGCAGGCGGTGCCTGGTTCAGCCGAAGTCACTCGCCAGGGAATTCATGATCTGCGTGTTCGCGGTTTCGGTGCGCTGATACAGCAGTCCCGTGTCGCCGCACTGACTGGAGAGGCAGGGCTCCGTCGTTCTCGCGGTTGGCGCCAGAGCCGGGGGTATGGACCTGATGCCCCAAGTTGGTGGTGGTGGGCGGTTCGTGGCGGGTGGCCGATACGCGTGCAGGCACGGCTTCCGGTGATCATGGAATGTCGAGTTCGCTGATCACCACAACGGAAGACCGTGCCTGCTGAGCCATCATCACCCATCCCTGTCGGGCTGGGCCAACTCGCGGGCTGCGATCCAGCCTGCCCCGACGAACTGCCCGACCTGCTGGCCCGGCTGTCTCGCCTGCCCGACCCGCGCCGCCTCCGGGGCCGTCGGCACCCGCTGCCGTATGTCCTGGCGGTCGCCGCCTGCGCGGTCCTGGCCGGAGCGAAGTCCCTCACCGCGATCGCCGAGTGGGCTGCCGATGCCTCTGACCGGCTGCTGTTCTGCTGCGGGGCCGCGCTGCGTGATCCGGACCGGCCTTGCCGGGCGCCCAGCGAAGCCACCGTGCGCCGGGTACTGCAGCGCATCGACGGCGACGCGTTCGACGCGGCGATCGGCGGCTGGCTCACCGGTCGTGCCGCTGCCTCCCAAGCCGCCGACCAGGACAGACACCCGCCGGACCGTCCAGCGCGGGCAGCGGTTGCGGTGGACGGCAAGTCCCTGCGCGGCGCCCTGCGCGCCGACGGCCGCTGCGTCCACCTGATCTCCGCTCTGCGCGACGACGGCATCGTGCTCGCCCAGCGCGAGGTCAACGCCAAGAGCAACGAGATCACCGCGTTCCGGCCACTGCTGGACCCGCTGGACCTGACCGGCGTGGTGGTGACGTTCGACGCGCTGCTGACCCAGACCGACCACGCGAAGTTCCTCATCGAGGAGAAAGACGCGCACTACATCGCCGTGCTCAAGGGCAACCACCCGACTCTGCACACGCTGGTGAAGGATCTTCCCTGGAAGGAGGTGCCGCTGATGGACCGCACCCGCACCGCCGCGCACGGCCGCGACGAGATCCGCCGCCTGAAGGCCGTCACCGTGCCGCATCTGCCGTTCCCGCACGCCGGCCAGGCGCTGCAGATCGTGCGCCGGCGGCGCACAGTACGCACCGGGAAGGTGTCGATCGAGCGCGTCTATGCGATCACGAGTCTGACGGTGCACCAGGCGAACGCTGCTGACCTGGCGGAACGCGTTCGCGGGCATTGGGCGATTGAGAATCGTGAGCACCATGTCAGGGATGTGACGTTCGGGGAGGATGCCTCGCGGGTGCGGACTGGCAGTGCGCCGCGGGCGATGGCCTCCCTGCGGAACCTGGCCATCGGCGCGCTCCGCCTGGCGGGGCGGGACAACATCGCCGAGGGCCTGCGCCATCACGGGCGGGACATGGCCCGGCCGCTGGCGACTCTCGGCCTCACGTGATCATTCCCGACCGATCGCGAGAACGACGGAGTCCTGACTGGAGAGGTTGTCGCACTTGGCCACAAGTGCGGAGACCTGATCCGACCAGGTCTCCGCCAGGCCGGAGAGCGCCCCGCCCAGTCCGCCGTCCCAGTTGCCGGCGCCGAAGTCCCGGGACGCCGAACGTGTCTCGTCCACCGGATGAGCACCACCGGTTCGCGTCTGGCCCGCGAGCTCGTGCGCGCCGGAGCCCGCACGATTCAGTGCTCCTGGATCCTCGATTCCCGTCCCGGCTGACACGCCATGTCCCCCATGTCTATTACGTTCCGCAGACAGCGGAAGACGCCCATGTTCGACGTGATCACGTCGGTAAAAAGTGAGTATAGCGCTCCCCATGGCTACTCGGGGATGCCGATTTTTCTGGCGGTACGCCTTTAGCTTCCCGAGGACACGTCACGTTCTTCAGCCCGCCCCGGTATTCGGCCGATGGTTCGCATCAGACCCAAAGGGCTGCGGCGATGCACCTGCCTGAGGGAAGGAAGGCGGAGGAGAGGGCGGGTCCGGTAGATACGGCGTCTGGAACTGGAACTTCGGTGGCCCCACCCGCTGCATCGTGACGTACGCACCAGGTTCCCGGCTCGTAGGCCACGCGGAAACTCGATAGCCGTATTGCTCTGCCCACCAAGCCGTCTCGGCTTGCGAAATCCCGACACCCCAGAACCGGGCTCGAATCTCCGGACTTCCATCAAAAGACTCGAAGAACTCGGCTTTCCGTCGCGCATGTACGGACTTGGAGCCGAAGAATTGCCCAAAAAACCAAATCGGGATCCCAATAGCACTTCCGAGCCCGATGAGGATCAACAGAATCAGCACCACATTGGACATCGTCGCAGATCACGCCCCAGATGCCGCTGAAGCTCGATTTCTCGCAGGTGCCTGGATTTGAATCAGCAGACCTTTTCCCTACTGACCCTGGTACGGGGGCTGTTGACCGTGGGGATTGGGGTGTTGAGGAGGCTGTGCAGGAGGTACGGCGTACCCGTAGCCCTGGTTGGGGGCGGGGGCTGGATACGGCTGTTGGGCGGGAAGTGTCGACTGATGGGGCGGGTAGCCCATGTACTGCGGGTAAGCGCCGCCGGGAATACCGCTGTTCATTGAGTTACGGCGATTGCGGGTTACAGCGAAAACGGTGACGGCGGCAACCACGGCCAGGAGGCCGATGACTCCGACGAGGAGGACGATGGCGCCCATTGAGTAGGTTCCATTCTTGCTCTCGGGACGGTTCACTGCACCGCCGTGACGCACGCCTGAGAGGGCATCGATGACCAAAGGTCTCCGGCGCCCCTGGACGCTGAGCTAACCCCTACTGGCCCTGGTGCGGGGGCTGTTGGGCGTAGGGGTTGGGGTGCTGCGGGGACTGGCCCGGAGGCGTGGGGTACCCCTGGTTGGGAGGTGTATTGGGGTACTGCTGGTAGCCCCTCGGGGGCTGGGGCGGGTAGCCCGTGCCGTGCGGGGGCATTCCACCGCCGGGGCCGGAACCGGGGCCGCCGCCGCCGCGGTTTCGGCGGCTGCGGACTACTGCGAAGACGATGGCGCCGATGACCACCACGGCGGCTGCGATGCCGGCGATGAGGAGGACGCCTCCGGAGGAGGAGTCCTTCTTTTCCTTGGCCTGGCTCGGGTTGTCGTTGCCCGCAGAGGCATTGCCGGACTCCGTGGACGTGGACGGCGACGCCTTGGCCAGGGGACCCTCCTTGGAGCCCTTCGGGATGTTCATCGTCAACGCCGAGCCCGGGCGGGCGATGCCGTAGCCGAGTTCCTTGTCAGGGGCCGTCTTGCCCTTGTTGTTCAGGAAGGACGCCGACTTGACCAGGCGGTTGATGATCTGGCCTGCGGTTAGGTCGGGGTACTTGGAGCGGAGGAGGGCGACGATGGCTGAGACATAAGCCGCGGACCCGGAAGTCCCGTCTGCTTTCACATAACCGCTGGCAACTGTGGGGTCAGCCTGGGGGGTTTGAACGCCGGGCGCTGCGACGGTCACATTCCCCGTGTTTGACAGGTCCCAAAAGTTGAGGCCTTGGTCTACAGCAGAAACAGCGACCACGCCTGGAAGCGCAGCCGGGTAACTTACGGTTCCTCCATCGTTGCCCGTGCCCGCTACAACCACAACATCATGTTGTTGTGCATACGCAATGGCCTTGGCATTCTTCGATCCAGGATAGGAACTTTCATCACCAAACGACAGATTGATGACCGAGGCTCCCTGATCCACGGCATAGCGGACTCCAGCACCCCAATCTGTGGTGTACTTATCACCCCTCCTTGCACTGACACGCACTGGAAGAATCTTCGCCTTCGGTGCAAGGCCTTTTACGCCAGCCGAACCGTTCGCTCCGTGTCCATGGCCAGCGATAAGGCTGGCCATACCCGTGCCATGCCCATTGTCATCTTGATGAGGATTACCTTGGCCGGTGAAGTCCTTACCAGGCAAGACCTGTCCGGTCAGGTCTGGAAGACTGGCATCCACGCCCGAGTCGACTACAGCGACCGTAACCCCCGCGCCTTGAGAGGTCTTCCAGACCTTTTCGGCGCCATAAACCGTAAGGGGCCACTGGGCGTCTCGGACTTGGTCTGCTGTCGCAATTGGTGCCGAGGTGAGGAGCAAGGCTCCCGTCAAAGCCACGACGCCTGTCGTGGACCAGACTCGCTTGAAACCCAATTCCTTGCTCCTCACTCAGCTAAGACTGGGGGCGCCAGCCTTTATATATGGGCAGGCGACGACTTTTCGTCCCGCCCTCTTACATGCTTACTCGATGGTCCGTGGTACGTTCCGGCTGCGGTCATCTTCCGAGATCCAGGTCTCTTCGTCCTCGACCAAGTAGTCGGGGCGGTCGCCCTGGCTATTCTCTTTCTTGGATCGGCGGTCCTTGCCGCTCGCCCCGGCAGCTCCTGCCTGCGTTCCGCCCCGGCTGCCGTGCAAGCCTGCACCGCCGCCAGCGCCCTTGCCGACCCCCTTGGCCGCGCCGACCACACCGCCACGGGCCCTGGCGAGGGCTCCACGACCGCCGGCGCTGGTCCCGCCTCGACCAGCCGCGCCGGCTCCGCCGCCACCCATGCCGCCCATGCCGGCGCGGCCTCCGGTACCGCGGCCCGCTGCCGCGCCCTCTCCGGCCAGACCACCGCGACCGCCCATGGCGCCGATACCGCCGCGTCCAGCCGCGCCAGCCGCGAGACCACCTGCCTCGCCGGGAGCCAGGATGCCTGAGGTCTGAGCTCCACCAGTACCGAAGCTACCGAGGCCGCCACCGGGGCCGCCAACGCCCGTACTGGGGCCAGGACCAGTCAGGCCAGGGGAGATGCTGTCCACATTTGTCTTTGCCGTCGGAACCGTTGGAAGCTGCGAGCCTCCTGTGATGCCCGGATCACGAGGCACGGTAGGCGTCGGCTTAATGCTCGTCGTCGGCCCGGCGCTCCACGGCTTGGTGGTGCTGCTTCCGCTGCCTGGACGCGAGCTGCTAGCAGACGGCATGGAGATAGGGGTGGGCATTGGGGTTGTGGGGTTCGGAGGCGGGAAGGGGTCCTTCTGGTGGTCAATCCCGCCAGGGGGCAGCGTCGCGTAAGCCTTGTAATTGACCCCCAACTGCTCCATAATCGCCACCCCCTTCAGCTGCGCTTCCTTGCCTGCCGACAAGGAGTCCGCGTTCGCCTGGCGAGCGGCGTCCGTGCTCACACCCTTGTTGATGTCTGCCAGGAGCTGCGCATCACTGCGGTTGTCGTCCGTGAGCTTGTCCCAGGCCCGGTCCCAGCCAGAAGGCTCCTTGACGTCCCGCATCTTGGTGATGGAGTTACGCAGGTCGTTCTGGACGGCGTGCATGGTTTCGCCATAGTGATTGGCCCACGCAGCTCCGTTCCTGATGTTCCCCATGATCTCGTTGGCCTTCTTGCGGAACGCCTCCGCAGCCTCGCCCTCCCAGTGTTCGAGGACGTTTTCCACATGGCTCTGCATCATGCCCGCGACGCTGTCCTTCGCGGAGACCGAGTCCACACCACCGGTCTTACCGTCACCGTCACCACCGGACAGGATGTTGTGGACCGACTTCCAGTGCTGGCTGACCTCGTAGATCCGGTCGGGATCGGAATCAAGGATCATGGAACGCAGCTCCGGAATGCCCATCTTCATGAAGTGCGTGTCGAGCTTGCTGCGATCCGGCCCTCCCATGCCACCGTCGGGGAGCGATTCCAGCTTTTCGTCGTGCTTGTCCTTGATCCGCTTCTTTTCTGCCTCTTGCTGGGCCTTGATTTGCTCAGGGCTTACTTGGTACTCGCCGCCATACATTTTCGAACATCCCCTCCGTCAGAGACCCGTTGCTGAACCGCTTAGTAGGCCGATCCACCCTTGGGAGCCGCGCTCACACCTTGTGCGTTGGCGTGTTCCTGGTCGCTGTACTTGTCCCTGACCTTCGAGGTGCTCGTGCCGAAGTCGTCGATCAGCCCGTGCAATCCCTTGATAATGCTCTCGATCCGGGCCTTCTGCTTCTCATGGGCGCTGTGAAGCTCGTTGGACTCCAGGAACTTCATGCTGCCGAAAGCCGTGCTCGGAATATCCGTCTCGTACTTGGCCTTGGTGTTGGCCTTGTCCATGTCTGAGAGAAGGCCGTTGAGCTTGCGGATGACCTCATCCAGCGCGCTCAGATCAACCCGCATTCCGTTACTCATACCCCGTTGTCCTCTCCCCTGTTCTTCAAGTTGTCAGCACCACTCAGTGCCCAGGTCATCGCCCAGTCCGTCCAACCCGTCGACTACGCCAGTCCCGCACAGCCACCCCGCTCCCCGCAACCACCAGCACCAACGCGAGCGCCGTCCCCAGCACGTAGATGGCTGTCCGGCGCTCCCGCTCCGCCTTGCTCTCCCCCATGGTCACAGCCATGGGAACAACCCCGCCAGACCCGGTCTTCACCACCGGATCAGGAGTTGGAGAGAAATTTGGCGTCGAGTCGTCCGACAGCGCGGCCACCGGGTCGATCACACCCCACCCGATGTAGCGGTTGGGGCCGCGGCCCGGTCGCTGGGCCGTCTCCTCGATCCGCGTGGCGATCTGGGCCGCTTTCCAGGTCGGGTGCTTCTGCTTCAGCAGAGCTGCGACGCCCGCGACGTACGGCGCCGCGAAACTCGTGCCGTCAGCCGTGCACTGGCCGCCCTTCGGGACCGTCGAGACCATGTCGACGCCTGGTGCCGCCACGTCCACGAAGTCGCCGGACTGGGAGAAGTAGGCGCGTTCGTCGTTGCGGTCGGACGCAGCCACCGCCAGCACGCCCGGCCACGATGCCGGAAACGTGTTTTGGGACTTGCCGTCGGCGCCGTCGTTGCCGGCAGCTGCCACGATCAGGGCGTCCTTCGCGACTGCCGCCTCCACGCTGTCCTTCAACCCCTGCAACTTCTGGGTGTCTTTCTTGTCCACCGTGTCCGAGGAGATGTTGATGATCTTCGCGCCCGCTGCGACCGCGTCATGGATCGCCTGGGCCATGGTCCGCGAGTCGCCCTGCTTGTTCTCTCCGCCCGTGTAGCGGAAGGAGAGGATTTTGGCGTCGGGGGCGATGCCCTCGAACCCGGTGCCCTTGATCGGGCGGGCAGCGATGATGCCCGCCACGCGGGTGCCGTGGCCCTCGATGTCCTTGTTCGGGCCGCCGTCGACGTAGGTCTTGCCGGGGCCGGCCATCGCCCCGCTCAGCTGCGGATTGGAGCTGTCCACCCCCGTATCGATCACCGCGACCGTCACGCCCTTGCCCGTCGACTGGCCCCACAGCTGGTCCAGGAGGATCCGCTGGAGCGACCAGGGCTTGGACTTGATGACGTCGCCACCGAAGACGCATTCCGTGCTCGCTGCCAGGCCGAACTTCGCGCCGCCGGAGGCGGGGCTGTGGGATGCGAAGGCCGGCGGTGCCAGCGCGATGCAGATCCCGGTTGCCGCAAGCACGCCGAAAACCCGCTGCGGTGCGCGGGTTCCACTGTTGCGGTCGTTGCGGCTACGCGAACGGGCTCTGCGGCCCTCCACGTTCAGGCCCCTCATGTTCAGGCCCCCAGGGCTTCCTGACGTACCGATGCCGGACGTCTCGATGACGAGTGTGACGATGGACGAATGTGACGATGGATGCGTGTGAAGATTTGCGGAATTTGCCGTGTGCGGCCCCGAAGCAGAGGACGGCCCAGCTGACGCCGTGGCGTCGGCTGGGCCGATTCTCTTCATCTCATGCGCCTCGGGTCACCGGTGGGCTCAGCCCCAGGTTGCCGCGTTGCTCTTCTCGGTGGACTGGTAGTTGTCCGCCGCGCTCTGCAGCGCCGTGGAGATCTTCAGAAGGGTCTGGTGCAGGTCCGCAGCGGTCTTGTCCCACTCGGTCTGCTTGCGCTGGTAGCCCTCCTGCGCCTCACCTTCCCAGGTGGCGGCGACGCGCTTGACCGCGGCCTCGAGGTCGTCGAGCTGCTGCTTGATGCGCCCGGCGGTCGTACGCACGTCACTGGAGGCGTTGGTGATGGTTGCGTAATTGACGAGGATCGACATCGTCGTTCCCTTTCAGGAAGAGTCGTAAGGAAGTCGTTCGGATCGGTCAGGATCAGTGACAGTGGATCGGTCGGAGCCGGGGTACGGCTCAGCCGAAGTCCGACATGATCTTGCTGATCTCGGAGTTCTGCTGCTCTTCCGACGCGGAGTAGTTGCTCCGCGTGGAGTCCACGGCTTCCTTGATGTCGTTGAGGATGTCGCTCATCTTCTTCGCGTCCTGGTTCCAGCGCTCCTGCAGCTGGTGGTAGGACGTGGCCGCCTGGCCCTTCCAGCCGCCGGCGATCTGCTCGATCACTCCGTTGAGGCGGCGGATCTCGCCCTGCAGCTGGCCGTTGGCGGTGCTGATGTCACCGGAGAGCTTGGTGAGTTCGTCCTCTGTTACCCGGAACTGGCCGGCCATGTTGAACCTTCCCCCATGTTGTTGTTGATCCGGGAGACCTGCGTTGGTGCCCGGAGAAGCTTCGCACCGTTGAGCGCTGCAAACACTCTATCGTCAGCCTGTCGCACATCCACAGGCAAGACCAATCAGTTACACGGCTCACACACTTGAGCGATCATCTCGTGATCAACAGGCAGTTGTGCGCTCAACTACACCTGCCCGTCGCCCCGTTGGCGGGTCGCCGACTACAACCGCCGACCCGCCGAGACGAGTTCTACGGTCACTGGCTCTGTTCCTGCGACGCGGCGCCCGTGTCCAGCGTCGGGCCCTTTGGGATGAATTCCGCCCAAGTCTGCGGCACGAGCGTGAGGTTGGTGATGTCTCCGTACCCCAGTCGCGTGCGCGCCTTGTCCGTCTCGCTCGCGCTCTGCGACCCGTCGGAGGCCGAGGAGGACGAGACCGCGGTGCTTCCCTTCGCCGTGCTGTCGTTGTTCGACGGCAGCGAGTACCGCAGGCCCGTGTCCGTCAGCAGGTACTGCGCACCGCCGCCACCCGCCCCGCCGGTGAGCTCCTTGAAAAGGAGACCCGAGCCGGACGAGACGTAGGCGCTCAGCGAGTCGGAGACGACCTTCTTGGGGAAGTTCGTCCCGGCCCAGGCCGCCAGCTGCGGCTTCTTGTCCGCGCCGAAGGTGCCGTTGTAGACGCTGCACGAAGTGGTGCGGGCCTGGCCGGTCGCCGAGGTCGCGGGGTTGGCCTGCCGCGGCACCTGCTCGGGCCAGCCCTTGTCTTCGTAGAACTTGTCCGCCCCGCCGTTGTTGGCCGTGATGATGGCCTGGCGGTCGACCGTGATGGCCTCGTTCCCGCCGCTCCCGGACGCTGACTGGGCGGAGGGCGATGCCTCGAGCAGGGCCGCGACGAGGGGTGAGACGGCGGCGACCTTGTTCTTGAGGACGACGTAGTTCTGCCAGCCCTGCGCGTCCTGCGCCTTGAGCACCTGGCCCACGGTGCGGGCCTGGGCGGGGAGCCCTTGGACCGCGGTCGGCTGGTTGGCCTGCGGGACCGTCGGGAAGGTGATGTTCTCGCCGGGGTTGAGGGTCTTCAGCCACTCCTGGCTCACCGGCTGTGGCGTCGTCCTGCTGCTGCTGCCGATGACGGCGGAGCGCAGGCTCTCCATGTTGGCATTGCCGAGACCCACGCCCCCCAGCAGGAACCGGTTCCCCTTGCCGTCGATCAGGTACTCGAGCCCGCTCTTGCCGTCCTTGACGTACAGGGCCTCACTGGAGTCGACCTTGCCGGAGTCGTCCAGCGTCTTGGCGTCGCCCGCGTCCAGGACGAAGACCGCGCGGTCGATGGAGTTGTCCGAGCCGCCGCCCGACGCCGGCCGCTCGCACACCGCCCACGTCTTCGCCTTCTGCGCGTCGCTCGCGGAGGGCAGCCGGTCGGGGGCGTACGGGATGCCGATCGTCGCGCCGTGCGCGATGCCGCTCTTGTCGATCTCGCTGCCGGAGACCTCGAGGACGCTGCCCTTGCCCTTGTCGAGGAGGAGCTTGGCGGAGGCGTAGTTGAGGACCGGGTGCAGGACCTTCCCGCCCTTTGCCGCCTTGTCGGGGAGGACGACGTAGCGCGTCGTGGAGTCGCTGTCGACGATGATGTACTCGCCGGCCGTGTCCCAGCCCGCCGGTGCCGTCGGCTTGATCACGCCGTAGGCGATGAAGCCGATCACCAGGACCACGCCGAGCGCCAGGCTGGGCGTCACCGTGCGCATGGGCCGCGGTGCGCCCTCCTCCGAGCCGCCCGGCGACGGTGCCAGGAACGCCGCGACGGTGCGCTTGCGAGCGAAGTTGTAGGCGGCGAGCTCGTCCTGACGCTTGGCCATGGTCCCCGTTTCTCCCGTTTTGTACTGCCCGTTTGCACTGCTCGATCGTGTGGCGAGGCTGCGCCCGAATCACCCGAATCACCCAAATTTTTCGAATTGTTCGCGCTCAGACGGCACTTCGGTCGCGCAGGCACCTACTATGCCCTGCGCCGCGGGACGACAGCCCACCAGGTCTGCGGCCGCCCCCGCATCTTCACAGAGCTTCACCACAGAGCTTCACCATGCGGGGCCGGTCCGTGAAAGGCTGGCCACCTGGGGTTTCGGTGTCCCGTGTGTCGCCTGGCGATGCGCAGCGGGTACCGTGAGCCGCCCACATGGATGCTGTGGGCCCAGTGAATGGACGTTGCGGGCCCCAGTGAGCGGCCACATATTTCGCGAAAGGGATGTCCCGGGGGATGACCAGCGCTACGAGCACTCGGCGCGGACGCCGCGCACAGCAGCAACAGGGAGTTCCGGGCGGCCGGCGTCGTACGTCAGCCACTCCGGCCGCAGCCGCCCCCAACGCCGCGTCGCCGCGCACGCTGCCCCGCCCCGGCGGTCTGGGTCCCGTGCGGCTGCAGCAGCTGATCCTGGTGGAGCTCGCCGCGGCGGTCATGCTGGCCGCCTGGGCCGCCGACACCTCCTGGCTGCTGGCACCTGCCGGTGCCGTGGCGGTGCTGCTGCTTCTGCTGGCGGTTCTGCGCCGGGGTCGCCGTCCACTGCCCGAGTGGTACGAGACGACACGCGCGATGCGGCAGCGCCGCCGCGACGCCAAGCTGCCCGTACCGCCGGGGACCGATGCGATGCTCGCGCCGGTCGTGGAGTGCGACCCGGCCCTGCGGACGTACGGCTTCGTCTCCCGTGACAACCGCTCGATCGGCATGATCGGCGACGGGACGTTCCTGACCGCCGTCCTCTTCGTGCAGCCGGCGGACGAGCCTCTGCGCCCCGCGGCGGCCCACCGGCAGCTTCCGCTGCGACTGGTCCAGGACGCCCTGGAGGTCGACGGGATCCGGCTCGCCTCCGCGCAGGTCGTGCAGCACACCCAGCCGGCGCCTGCACCGCATCTGCCCGCGCAGTCCCTTGCAGCGCGGTCGTACGGCCCGCTGCAGGCGCAGTCCGGTTCGCCCGCGCTCCGGCTCACCTGGGTCGCCCTCAAGCTCGACCCGGAGCTGTGCCCGGAGGCGGTGCAGGCGCGCGGAGACGGTGTTCCCGGGGCGCAGAAGGCGCTGCTGCGGGTGGCGGACCAGCTGTCCAGCAGGCTGGCCGGGGCCGGATTCAAGGCGACCATCCTGGACGAGAACGAGCTGGTGCAGGCGCTCGCGACCTCCAGTTGCCTGAACCCGCGCGCCAACGCTCAGCACGGCCAGGAAGGGCGGGCGGCCCAGCGCCGTACCGTCGAGGCGGTCAAGTCCTGGCGGGTCGACGACCGGTACCACACGACGTACTGGGTCTCCCGCTGGCCGCAGCTGGGCAACGGCGGTGTGGCGCTGCCCCAGCTGGTCACGCAGCTCACCTCGCTGCCGGTGCTCGCCACGACGTTCAGCATGACCCTGAGCAAGGCCGGCAACCGCGGTGTCTCACTCAGCGGGCACATCCGGGTCACGGCCCGCGGGGACAGTGAACTCGGCCAGGTGGGACGGGAGTTGGAACGGGCCGCCAGTGCCGCAAAGGCCGGTCTGGTCCGTCTCGACCGGGAGCAGGTCCCCGGAGCTCTCGCCACTCTGCCGCTCGGAGGTACCTACTGATGTCCTACCCCCCGCAGACCATGCCTCCGGGACAGCAGGGCCACACCCCTGGCCGTACGACTCCGGCGCACGTGGCCTCGCCCACCGACACCGGCATGATCCCGATCATCCGGCAGCCGGAGACCCCGCAGCAGCAACGGCGCATCGTCAGCCCGGGGTTCGGGCTGCGCGGGCCGCGCCGCAACCGCCATGTCGTCACCGCCGACGAGCTCGCGGCGATCAGCATGCCGATCGGTGACGACGGCGTACTCATCGGCACCGACCCGGACGGGCAGCCGGCCGTGCTGGGCCTGTCCCGGCCGACCGCCTTCGACGTCGTCCTCGTGGGTGGCCTGTGGCTGGCCCAGGTGCTGGCGTTGCGCGCCGCCGCGACGGGTGCACGCGTGGGCGTCGAGACCGGACGTCCGCAGGTCTGGCAGCAGTTGGCCCAGGCGGCGGGCGGCGGCCAGCAGTGCGTGACCGTCTATCCGGTGGGCCGGGTGCCCGCGCAGGGGCCGTCCGTGTCGAGTCCGGTGGTGCTGATCCGGGACTGCGGTGTGCGCCCGCCGCGCGGGCGGGTGACCTCCGTGCCGTGGCAGGCCGTGGTGACGGTCCTGCCGTACGTCAGCGAACATGCGCCGCGCTGGCTGGCGCAGGCGCAGCTGGTCGGGATCCAGCGCATCTCGCCGCACGAGATCGAGGTCGTACGCGACACCCTGGGCGTCCCGAACGAGCATCTGCAGCATCTGCCGGCGCTGCACGAGGGTGCCGCCCTGTGGTGCACCCGCAAGCACCACAAGTTCGTGATGACCGAACCCACCGATGCGGAGACGGGCCTGCTCGGCGTGGCCCGACGGATGGACTGACGCGTCGTCGTCACCGGGAGCCTCACCGGGGAAAGGGTGCGAACGGTGCGAACCGGCCGCACCCGTGAGGCTGTTGAGTTCGCACCCATGGGGGCTTTTCCGTCCCGCCATGTGAGTGATTAGGCTTCTGGTGGTGCGGTGACGATCGCAGTCGCGTGGGACTCGCCACTCGGTCCGCACGGCCGCGACGACGACCAAGCTCAGCAGCAGTGGCTGACCAGGAGGCAAGCAGTGAACAGGGATCGGTCCGAGTACAACGGCGGCAGCCCTTCCTCGGACGGGGACGATCACGAGGTGGATCTCACCGGCGAGTTCGAGATCGTCTACGAGCCGCCCGCCTGGTATGCCCAAAGCACGCAGGGTGGCTCCCCGTCCGGCGGCCAGCAGGACGGCGGGCGGCAATCGCCACCGCCGCCTAGCGGGCCGCCCATCGGAGCACCCACGGGGCCCCCGGGCGTCACACCGCAGCGTCCCGCGCCACCCGCCCCCGCCCCGGCACAGCCGCCCGCCCAGGCCGCACCGCAACAGCCCGTACAACCTGCCCAGCCCTCGCAGCCCGCTCCGGCTCAGGGCACGGGTGGCTACGGATTCCCGCCGCAGCAGTCCGCGCCGGGCACCGCCCCCGCGGCGACGCCCGGTGGGTACGGCTACCCCCAGCAGACGGGCGCCGGTGCACCGCCCCAGACCGGCCAGGACACGTCGGGCGGCTTCGGAGCACCGCAGCAGCAGACGCCCACCGCGCCGCCCGCCGCGCCCCAGCAGCCTGCGCCCACCGCGCCGCCCGCGGCGCCCCAGCAGCCGGCACCTGCCGCGCCGTCGGCCGCCGCGCCCGGTTTCCCCGTGCTGCACCCCGTCGACGAGGACGCGCAGAGCGGCCCGGCCCAGACCGCCACCCCGGCGGCGGCCGCCCCCGAGCAGCCGGAGGCCGAACTGAACCATGCGGCCGCCGACGCGGAGGCGGCCCGCCTGTTCGGCGGCGACGACGAGGTCGAGTCGGAGGAGACGCACGGCGACGAGCCGGAGCAGGGTGACCCCACCGCGTCCACGTCCGGTGCCGACGAGTCGGCGCCCGAGGCGGACTCCCCCGCCCCGACGAGGGCGGAAGCAGAGCCGGAGGCCGAGGCAGCGCCCGCCGCTCCCCCGACCCCGCCCGTTGCTCAGCCGCAGCCTCAGCCGCAGCAGGCGCAGCCGCAGCCCGCCGCGCAGGCCCCGACCCCGCCCCAGGCCGCGCCGGGACTTCCCCCGCTGCCGCAGGGCTTCGCACCCGCACACCCCGGCCAGGCAGTGCCACAGCCGGACCCGCAGGCCGCGGCCGGTTACGGCTACCCGCAGGCGCCCGGCCAGCCCCCTGCCCAGCCGCAGCCGGGACAGCCGGCCCACCAGACGCCGCCGCAGGGCACGTTCGGCCCGGCACAGCCACAGCCCGGATACCCGGCGCAGGGCGGATACCCGTCGCAGGGCGGACAGCCCGCACCGGCCGACCCGCGCCAGGCCCAGCCGGGGCAGCCCCAGCCGCAGGCCCCCGGATACGGCTACCCGCAGCAGCAGCCCCAGGCCGCCCCGCCGCAGCAGCCCGCCCCGCCGCTGGCCCAGCCGGGCCAGCCGGGCCAGCCGGGCCAGCCGGGCCAGCCGCAGCCTGCCGGTTACGGCTACCCCCCCCAGCCCGAGCAGGCCGGTTACGGCTACCCGCCCCAGCAGCCGGGCTACGGCTACCCGCAGCCCGCCCAGGGCGCCCCGCAGCAGCCCGCACCGCAGCAGCAGCCTCCGGCCCAGCCCCCGCAGCAGGCGCCGCAGCCGCAGCCGCCCCAGCAGCAGCAGCCCGGTGCGTACGGCAACCAGGGCTGGACCGCCCCGCCCGGCCCCCAGGCCGGACCCGGTGCGCCCCAGCAGCAGCAAGCCGCGCCGGGAACCCCGCTCGGCTACAACGCCGCCGTGGAGCTCTCCTCCGACCGGCTGCTGCGCAACCAGCCGAAGGCCCGCAAGAACAACCAGGCCCCGTCCCGCTTCAAGCTCGGCGCCAAGAAGGAGGCGGCGGAGCGGGAGCGGAAGCTGGGTCTGATCCGTACGCCGGTGATGTCCTGCTACCGGATCGCGGTGATCAGCCTCAAGGGCGGCGTCGGCAAGACCACGACGACCATGTCGCTCGGCGCCACGCTCGCCACCGAGCGCCAGGACAAGATCCTGGCGATCGACGCCAACCCGGACGCCGGCACGCTCGGCCGACGCGTCCGGCGCGAGACGGGCGCCACCATCCGTGACCTGGTCCAGGCGATCCCGCAGCTGCACAGCTACATGGACATCCGCCGCTTCACCTCGCAGGCGCCCTCAGGCCTCGAGATCATCGCCAACGACGTGGACCCGGCGGTCTCCACCACCTTCAACGACCAGGACTACCGCAGCGCGCTCGACGTGCTGGGCCGGCAGTACCCGATCATCCTCACCGACTCGGGTACCGGTCTGCTCTACAGCGCGATGCGCGGGGTCCTCGACCTGGCCGACCAGTTGATCATCATCTCCACCCCCTCGGTGGACGGTGCGAGCAGCGCCTCGACCACGCTCGACTGGCTGTCGGCGAACGGCTTCGCCGATCTCGTCCAGCGGTCGGTCACCGTGATCTCCGGTGTCCGCGAGACGGGCAAGATGATCAAGGTGGAGGACATCGTCGCGCACTTCGAGACCCGCTGCCGCGCTGTCGTCGTGATCCCCTTCGACGAGCACCTCGCGGCAGGCGCCGAGGTGGACCTCGAGATGATGCGTCCCAAGACCCGCGAGGCCTACTTCGATCTCGCGGCCCTCATCGCCGAGGACTTCGCCCGTACGCAGCAGGGCTTCGGCAACCCGAACATGCAGTACCCGCAGCAGCCCCAGCAGGGGTACGCGCCCCCGCAGCAGGAGCCCCAGCAGCCCTACGGCCAGCCCGGTGGCGCCCCGCAGCCGGGGCAGGGCTGGGGGCAGCCCCCGCAGCAGCCGGGACCGGGCCAGGGCTGGCAGCAGCAGCCGCCCCAGGACCCGCAGCAGGGCCAGCCGCCGCAGCAGGGTGTCGTACCGCCCGGCTGGACACAGCAGCAGTAGCAGTACGGCAACAACGAAGGGCGGCCGGTGCTCCCAGGCACCGGCCCCC
>NZ_JBFBBE010000129.1:0-24279 GCF_040682555.1 Streptomyces sp. NPDC051172 | reverse complement strand
CGGATGGTTCACGAACGGGTGGTGAACCATCCGCGGGCCGGCCCCGTAGTGGCCTTTGGGTGCAGGGCGCCGCGACTTCGCCGCGTTGCCGGCCCCGCCTTCGACCGTCCCGGCTCCGTCGCCGGGGCGTCCCGACAAGGAGTCAGAAGATGATCTGGTACGTCCTGGCCGTGGTGCTGGGGCTGGCGCTGATCGGGGCGGTGACCGCACTGGTCGTCACCGAGTTGCGGGCCCGCCCGCCGAAGCCCGTCGCCGCCTCGGCCGCCGTCGTGGGACGGCAGGCGCTGGACGTGGTCGACGCCGGTCTGCGCCGGCTGACCGGCGAGTGCCTGCGTTCCGGCCGACCGCTGCCGGACCTGTACGCCGTCGTCTACTCCGGGGAGCGGCTCGGACTGCTGCTGGCCGGTGCGGAGGAGACCGCCCCCGAGCCCTGGACCGTCGAGGCCGACGGCGAGCGCTGGACGGTCTCGCCCGAGGCCCTGCACCGCCCCGGTCCGGAGGGCGAGCCGGCCCTGTCGTACGCGCTGACGGTGACCGTGGGGCTGGACGGGCCCGAGCGGGTGCTGGTCGACCTCTCCCGGGCGACGGGGCCGATCTCCGTGACGGGCCCGGACGAGGAGGTGCGCAGCCTGGTGCGGGCCCTCGTCGTCGAGACGCTCTCCGGCCCGGTGGGGGCCTTCGCGGAGGTCACCCTGGTGGGAGCCCTGGCCGACGACGGGCTCGTGGCCGGTGACGCGCGGCGCAGCTCGCGTCTGCACACCGCGGCCACCCTGGGGGAGGCGTTCGCCAAGGGGGCCCCGGGTTGGCAGGAGTCCGATGCGTCCGACGTCACCCAGGTCACCTGGGTGATCGAGGGCAGCCGCCGGACCGCCGTCAAGGACGAGGCGCCGCGCCTGTTCGTCGTGGACGCCTCTCAGCTCCCGCAGCGGGAGGGGGCGTTGAGCCCTCTGCGGCGCGGGGACGCACTGCTGGTGGTCGGCGAGGCACCCGCGGGATGGCGCTGGCGGGCCGGTGCCGACGGCTCGCTCGACACCGGGCCGCTCGGGCTGCAGATCACCCGGCATGTGGGGCGTTTCGCATGAGTCTCAGCAGGCCTCGCGGTCCAGGCCGTCCCTGTGCAGCCCGCGACGGTGCAGTGCCTCCCGCAGGGCGCGGGCCGCATAGTGCGTCCGCGACTTGACCGTGCCCGGCGGAACGCCGAGGACCTCGGCCGTCTGGTTGACGCTGCGCCCCAGATAGTGCACGTGCAGCAGGATCTCGCGCTGCGAGGGCCGCAGGTCCCGTAACGCCTCGACGAGCACCAGGGAGGTGAGGACGTGGTCCACCTCGTCGGAGACCGGCAGGTGGACGAGCTCCGGGTCGCCGACCTCCGGCGGCCGGGCCTGGCGTGCCCGATGGGCGTCGATGACGATATTGCGCAGGACGGTGAACAGCCACGGTCGTGCCGCGTCCGTGGTCGGGTCGATCTCCTCGGCGTGCCGCCAGGCGCGTATCGCCACCTCCTGGAGGAAGTCCTCGGCGCGGTGCCAGTCGCCCTCCAGCCGCCGCGCGGCGAACTGCAGCAACGCGGTGCTGTGGAAGTGGTAAAGGGCCCGGAGGAAGTCGTCGGGACCGGAGTCCGCCGTGACGGGGCGGGGTCTGCGGTCTTCACTCGAAGTGCTGGCCGGCAAAGGCCTGTTCCTCTCCGGTCGTCTGTGGGGAAGACGTGTCGGCTGGCCGGCGGTGAACCCGCCGCGGTGCCGGCGTCAGCCCGGCTCGCGGGAGGACAGCGACCGGACCTCACCGGATGTCAGTTCCCGCGCGTAGATGTGCACGTCGGCGATGTCGCCCTTCCAGTAGTCGGCCGGGTTCCCGTTGAACCTGGCGCGTCCGATCACCACATCACCGGTGGGCTGCACGCTGTTGGTGGCCACCCGGCTCCCCGCCAGCCGACCGTCGACGTAGAGCCGCGTCAGGTGGTCCTTCTGGCGGTAGGTGCCCGTGAGGTGGTACCAGCGGCCGGCCTCCGGCTTCCCGGCCGCCTCCGCGAGGGTGCGGGCGCCGGTGAAGCTGAACGCGAAGCTGTGGTCCGACCCGGAGTACTGGAGGAAGAACGTGCTGGCCCCGTCGCCGTCCTGGGACACGGCGGTGTGGAAGCCGTCCATGTCGTCAGCGGTGAGCCGCACCCGTGCGGCCACCGAGTAGTCCTTGCCCTGGGTGTCGAGCCGGGAGCCGGTCTCGGCGTATCCGCTGGTGCCGTCCAGCTGCAGGGCTCCGCCCGTGGGGCCGTCGGTCCACTGCGTGCCGCCGTGGACCACCGCATCGTGCTGCCCCGCCTTCGCGGTGCCGGACCGGTGCAGGGGCCACCACCCGGCGCCGCGCAACGCCGCGGTGCCGGCGCCCGGACCCGAAGCGGCCGCCGTCGCCCCGGCCTGCTGCTGTCCTGATCCGTGGTCGCGCACCAGATGCGTGACGACATAGGCCTGCGCGACGGCCAGTACAGCGATCGCAGCGATGAGCGACCATCTGCGCTTCATGAGTCTCCCCGAGACGTACGGCGTAGATGTATCACTCTAGATCACGTGTACGACCGGAAAGCGTCCCACCACACGGCGTACTCACCGATCGACCGGTATCTCCCCATGAACTCCCGCCCGGTGTCCTCAAGTTGGATACCCGACATACCGTCAGGCCTTCCGGTCCGGCCCCGTTGCAGGGGCGAATCCCGCAGGCTGGATCACGGGACCTCCCGGCTACGAGGAAGCCACGGGGACATTCAACGAGATCAGCCCGACCGACCGGGCCTCCATACGGAGTTCGGTGACCGCCGCATTCTGCAGTCGCGGAAGGACCCGCCGGTACTCGCTCAGCGGAATGGACAGCAGCTCGCACAGCACCAGTCGCAGCAGGGTGTTGTGGGCGACCACCAGGACGCGTTGACCGTCGTGGGCGGCGGTGATGCGGTGCAGGGCGGCGGCGCCGCGTTCGGCTGCGGCCCTCGGGTCCTCGGCGCCGGGGAAGGGGTGGGCCACCGGGTCGGCGCGGAAGGCCTCCGCTGCTTTCGGGTCCTCGGCCGCGAACTCGGCGAGGGTGCGGCCCTCCACCACCCCGAAGTCACATTCCCGCAGGTCGGGTTCGTGGTGCGCGGTGAGGCCGAGGGCGTGGCAGGCGGGGGCGGCGGTGATGACGGCTCGGGAGACCGGGGACGTCCAGATCGCGTCGACGGGGTGGGCGGCGACCCAGCGGCCGAGGGCCTCGGCCTGGGTGCGGCCGGTGTCGGTGAGGGCGACGTCGCTCACGCCCGCGTAGCGGTTCTCGGCGTGCCAGACGGTCTGTCCGTGGCGGGCCAGCAGGAGGGTCGTGCTCATGAGCCTGCAGTATTCCGGTCGAGGCGGGCGTATGCGTGTGCCGCCACGGGTGCGGGCAGCCAGCCCCGTGCCGTCAGTTCGTCGACGAGGCGGGCGTACGGCTCGGCGAAGAGGGCCGTGCGGTCGGGGTCGGGTTCGAGGACCGTGCGGATGCGGACCATGCGGTCGGTGATGTCCGCCAGGGAGCCCGCGCCCGTCCCGTACGCCGCGAGTGCCGCCATGCCCAGTGCCGGTTCCGTCTGGGCCGGTACGCGGGCCGGGCGGCCCAGGATGTCGGCGCGCAGCTGGTTCCAGTACGGGCTGCGGGCGCCGCCGCCGGTGAAGGTGAGCGGGCCGTCCAGGGGGGCGCCCAGGTGGTGCAGGTAGTCCAGGCAGAGCCGTTCGGTGAAGGCGACGCCCTGGAGGAGTGCGGCCCACAGGTCTGATTCCCCGTCGGGCTCGCCCAGGACCAGGGCGGAGGCCTGCGGCGCGAGGAACGGGAATCGTTCGCCGGGCGACACGAGCGGGTAGGCCACCGCGCCCGAGGGTTCGTAAGCGGCCGCCCGTTCGTCCATGACCCCCGGGTCCGCGCCCGCGAAGGCGGCGGTCAGCACGCCCGCCCCCACGCTCGACGCTCCGCCGGGCAGCCAACTCCCGTCAGGTGCAAGGTGGTTGTAGACCACGCCGGTCGCATCACGGACGGGAGTCGAGGAGGCCCCCTTGAGGACGAGTGTCGTGCCGAGCACAGAGTTCCAGGAACCCGGACGCAGCGCCCCGGAGGCGATCTGGGCCGCGCAGCCGTCGGTCATCCCGGCGATCAACGGGGTGCCGGCGGGGATGCCGGTGGCCTCCGCGGCGGCCGGGCAGACCTCGCCGAGGCGAGTGCCGGGGCGGACGACGTCGGGCAGTAAGGGCGCCCCGGGGATGTCCGGCCAGGCGTCGCGCTCCACGTCGTAGGCCGTCTTGAGGGCGTGGCTGGAGTCGGTGGGGACGGGGCGGCCGACGAGTCGGGCGGCGACGAGGTCGGGCTGGTGGGTGATGCGACCCGGCCCATGGGTGCGCAGGAGCCACAGTGCCTTCGGCAGCCCCCAGGTGTTCTGCACCGTGAGCCCCGCACGCCGCAGCCGCTCCGCCTCGGCCCAGGCCCGCCCGTCGTCGTACATCAGCGCGGGGCTCACCGGCCGCCCCGCCGCATCCGTCAGCAGCACGGTCCCGGACGTCCCGCACACCGCGAGCCCGCCGATACGGGCAGGCCGTTCCCTGAGGGCGACGCGGGCCGCCGTGCACACCGCCGTCCACCACTCCCCCGGATCCTGCTCGTGCCGCACCCCGTCACGACTCCCCGCCAGGGGAGCCGAACCGGCGCCGAGCACCGCGCCGTCGGCGGCGACGAGCAGCACACGGACGCTCTGCGTGCCCAGGTCGATGCCCAGCCAGGCCTCGCCCTCATACCCCATCCGGACCTCCCACTGATCGCGACCCTGGATGTGAACTTCTCACTCTGCCCTGAGATTTTCGCCTGCGCGAGGGATTGACGGCCATCTTCCGCCGTTACACCCTCTGTTAGCGGGTCGACTCGACGTGTCACCCCGCACAGCACACCGGGCTCGCTGGTCGCGCCGCGGGCCGACACGACCGGGCTGCGGTCCGGCGATCCGGTACGGCTGGGGTTCCGGCCTGAGAGCCTGCTGCTGTTCGAGGCCGGCGGGCCCCAGGGTCCAGGACGACTGATCGGGACACGATGAGCAGCAACAGCAGCAGCGGTGGCAGCGCACACCAGCAGGGGCCCGCGGCCCGGCAGGCCGCCATGGCCGAACTGGTCCTGGCCGACGGTTCGGCGACCGCTGCCGAGCTCGCCGAGCGGTTCGGGGTGAGCCTGATGACCATCCACCGGGACCTCGACGAGCTCGAACGGCAGGGCCTCGTCAGGAAGTTCAGAGGCGGGGTGACCGCCCAGCCCTCCGGGGTGTTCGAGTCGAACGTGCAGTACCGGCTGAAGGCCATGCGGGCGGAGAAGGCCGCCGTCGCCGAGCAGGCACTGAGGTCGATAGAGCCCGGCATGGCGATCATGCTGGACGACTCCACCTCCGCACTGGAGATAGCCCGCAGGCTGCGCCTCGGTGAGATCACCCCGCTGACCGTCGTCACCAACTTCCTGGAGGCGATCAACCTGCTCGCCGACCAGCGGGGCATCCATCTGATGGCCCTCGGCGGCGACTACGACCCGCTGCACTCGTCCTTCCTCGGGGTGTCCTGCGTGGAGGCGGTGCAGTCGCTGCGGGTGGACTTGTGCTTCGCGTCGACGTCCGCCGTGCACGGAGGTTACGCCTACCACCAGGAGCAGCACATCGTGTCGGTGAAGCGGGCGATGCTCGACTCGGCCGCCCGCAACGTCCTGCTGATCGACCACACCAAGCTCGCCCGGACCGCCCTGCACCGGGTCGTCCCGCTCTCCCGCTTCGACCTGCTCCTCGTGGACGACGGGGCGTCGGCTCAGGCGCTGCGGGACCTTGACGAGCACAAGGTCACCTATCAGGTCTGCGCGACGAGGGGCGGCGATGACCGAGCTGGAGCCACGTGATCCGCGCCCCCGGGTGCGGCCTCGAGACAGGAGACTCCCCTGCGATGAGTGAACCCGTGCGTGTCGTCGCCGCCGGCGACCACTTCATCCTGCCGTCGCTCATCACGGCGGCGGTGCGCCAAGAGCTCACTTGCGAGGTACGTGAGTTGACGCTCCGCTGGCCACTTGAACCCTTCGGTCCGGTGGCCGAGGTGTCGGAGGCCAGCGACGCCGAGGACGAGCTGATCGACGCGCTCGCGGGGGCGCAGGTGCTGGTCACCCAGATGGGACCGGTGACGGAACGGGTCCTGGACGCCTGCCCGGACCTGCGGCTGGTGGTCGTGTGCCGGGGCGGCCCGGTCAACGTCAACCTGGACGCGGCCGAACGGCACGACGTCCGCGTCTGCTTCGCCCCCGGGCGCAACGCCGCCGCCACCGCCGAGTTCACCGTCGGCCTGATGCTGGCGGCCCTGCGGCGCATCCCGCAGGCCCACAACCTCCTCGCCGGAGAGGGGAGTTGGCAGGGGGCGACCTACTACACGTACGAACACAGCGGACTGGAGCTGGAGGACCTGCCGGTCGGGCTCGTGGGTTACGGGGCTGTGGGCAGCCGGGTCGCTCGGGCGCTGTGTGCGTTCGGGGCGCAGGTGATGGTCCACGACCCGTATGTGCGGGGCGAGATCCATGGGCTGCGGGTGTTCTCGCTGGACGAACTTCTGCGCCGGTCCCGGGTGATCACTCTGCATGCGCGGCTCACCGCCGAGACACGGGGCCTGATCGGTGCGCGTGAACTGGCGCTGCTGCCGGAGGGGGCGGTGGTTGTGAACGTGGCGCGCGGGCCGCTGCTGGACGAGGACGCGTTGTGCGACGCGTTGGAGAGCGGCCGGCTGTCGGCTGCCGCCCTCGACACGTACGCGAAGGAGCCCGTGCCGGAGGGGTCGCGGTTGTTCGGGCTGCGGGAGCGGGTGGTGATGACGCCGCATCTGGGCGGGGCGTCGCGGGCGGTGGCGGAGAAGGCTGCGCGTATCGCTGCCGCTGAAGTGGGGCGGTGGGCGAGGGGCGAGCCCCTCGCGCACGCGTTGACGTGAGTGCCGCGGCAGGTCGTCATTTGTCCGCTGCCACGTCGTGGCTGGTCGCGCCCCGCGGCGAAGCCGCATATCGGCACAGCCCCGCGCCCCTGTTGGGGCGCTACCGGACCGTGAGGGAGAGCCGCTGTGTACGTTGGGATTGACGTCGGTACGTCCATGGTGAAGGCCGCCGCGTTCGACGGTGAGGGGCGTGAACTCGCCGTCGAGGCACGGCCGGTGGGGCTCGCGCTGCACGGCGGTGTCGTCGAGCAGGACATGGAGGAGGTGTATGCGGCCGTCGTCACCGTGCTGGAGGCGTTGACCGCGCGGGTGCCCGGACCGGTGGAGCTCGCCGGGCTGACCGGGCAGGGGGACGGCGTCTGGCTCGTCGACAAAGAGGGTCGGCCCGTCCGCCCCGCCGCCTCCTGGATGGACGGGCGGGCGCACGAGCTGCTCGACCAGTGGCTGGCGGACGGGACCTTCGAGACGGTGTTCCGGCGGACGGGCAGTGCCATGTTCCCGGGGTGTCCGGGGCCGCTGCTGGCCTGGCTCGACCGTTACGAGCCGAAGTCCCTCGACGCGGCGGCCACCGCCCTGTACTGCAAGGACATGGTGTTCCGGCGGCTTACGGGGGCACCGGCGACGACGGATGTGTCGGACGCGTCGATGCCGTTCCTCGATCCGCGGACGCGGGCGTACGACAACCGGGTGGTGGAGCTGCTGGGGCTGACCCACCGCCGTGGGCTGCTCGCTCCCGTCGCGGACCCGATCGCGACGGCCGAGGCGCGCGGCGAGGGCCTGCCGGCCGGCACACGGCTGGCGAACGGCCCGTACGACCTGCCGTCCTGCGCGCTCGGTGCGGGGGTCACGAGCCCCGGGGACGGTCTGCTCATCGTCGGTACCTGCCTGGCCGCCCTGGTGGCCACGACCGATCTCGACCTGACCGGCGAGCCGGCCGGCCTGTACATCTCCACCGACCGTCCCGGTCACTTGCTGCGCGCCATGCCCGCGATGGTCGGCACGGCCGCCCTGGACTGGGTGCTGTCGACGACCGGTGTCCGCCACGAGGAGGTCGACGGTCTGCTCGCCGGGACCCCACCGGGCGCGAACGGCGTCCGAGTCCTGCCGTACTTCGCCCCGTCCGGCGAGCGCGCACCTTTCGTCGAGCCGCGTCTGCGTGCCGAACTCACCGGTGTCTCCCTGGAGTCGACGAAGGCGGACCTGATCCGCGCGACCTGCGAGGGCATCGGGTTCGCCGCCCGTCACTGTCTGGAGGCGGCGGGCCTTACGGGTTCGCTGGCCGTCTGCGGCGGCGGTACGCGCAGCCCCGCCTGGATGCGGCTGCTCGCCGATGTCCTGGGGCGGCCGTTGCGGGTCGTGGAGGGTGAAGTGGGCGCTCGGGGTGCGGTGTTGGCGGCGGCGGAGCGCTACGGCATCGCGCTGGACGCGACGGCGTGGACCGAGCCGACGGCGGTCGTGGAGCCGGACGCGGGCCGCGCTGCGTACTACGCGAAGGCATACGAGGACCATCTGGCCCGGCTCGCGCAGGCGCGGGGAAGGGCGCGGGAGTGAAGGACGCACCACCGGGACCCGACGATTCCGGAGGCGGGTTCGCCGCGTACGCGCTGTACTACCGGTGACGGTGAGGAGGCGCTGATGTTCTTCAAGGACAAGCACTGCCCGACCTGCGGGGGCAGCGGCACCCAGGTGTTCAGGCCGCTCAACGGGAAGGAAAGGCCGACCGTGCAGCCGGAACACCGCCGGTTGACCGACCTGTGGCGCTGTACCGCCCCGGGCTGCCGCTGGTACCAGCGCTGGAGCAAGCAGAGCGAGGGAGGCCGGCTCCCGGAGGAGCTCAAGAACCCGGAAGCCGACCCTGGCTGATCCCTACAGGTTGCTGAAGTCCGGGCCCTTCGTGCGCGTGCGCTTGATCTCGTAGAAGCCCGGGACCGAGGCGACCGCGACCGTGCCGTCCCAGAGGCGGGCGGCTTCCTCGCCCTTGGGGGCCGGGGTGACGACCGGGCCGAAGAAGGCGATCTGGTCGCCGTCGGGGCCGGGGACCGCGATGACCGGGGTGCCGACGTCCTGACCGACCTTGTCGATGCCCTCCTTGTGGGAGGCGCGCAGCTCGGCGTCGAACTCGAAGTCCTTCTGGTCGAAGTACTCGATCAGGTCGGCGGGCAGGCCGACGTCCGCCAGGGCGCCTTCGACGGCCTCGCGCGTCGGGCCCTGGCCCTCGTTGTGGATACGGGTGCCGAGCGCGGTGTACAGCGGGCCGAGGATGTCGGAGCCGTGCTTCTGCCAGGCCGCGGTGACCACCCGGATCGGCTGCCAGGCCTTGGTCTCCAGCAGCTCGCGGTACTCCTCGGGCAGCTCGTCGATCTTGGGCTCGTTGAGCACCGCGAGGCTCATGATGTGCCAGCGGACCTCGATGTCCCGGACCTTCTCCACCTCCAGCACCCAGCGGGAGGTCATCCAGGCCCAGGGGCACAGCGGGTCGAACCAGAAGTCGACGGGCGTCTTCGCGGCGGAGCTGCTCGCGGTCTCGGACATGGCTCTCCTAGGAAAAGTGTTCGTTACAACCCGCAACAACGGCCTTCCCCGTCCCCATTCCCGAGTGCCCGGTGCCAGTGCCCCATGGCAGGATCAGCCCTGTCCACATACCGAACACCAGCCGAGGGAGCGCTGCCCGTGCCCGGTGAGAACCTGACCCGCGACGAGGCCCGGGAGCGGGCCGCCCTGCTGTCCGTCGACGGGTACGACGTGTCCCTCGACCTGCGTACGGCAGTGGGGAACGAGGCCGGGGACGGTCCGCGCACCTTCCGGTCCGTCACGACGATCCGCTTCCGCAGCAACGAGCCCGGTGCCGCCACCTTCGCCGACCTGATCGCGCCGAGTGTGACCTCCGTCTCACTCAACGGGAGGGATCTCGACCCCGGTCAGGTCTTCGACGGCTCCCGAATTCTCCTGGAGGACCTCGCCGCCGAGAACGAGCTGGTCGTCGATGCGCAGTGCGCCTACTCCCGCACCGGCGAGGGCCTGCACCGCTTCGTCGACCCGGAGGACGGCGAGGTGTATCTGTACACCCAGTACGAGCCGGCCGACTCGCGCCGGGTCTTCGCCAATTTCGAGCAGCCGGACCTCAAGTGCCCGTTCCGCTTCGAGGTGCGGGCACCGGAGGGGTGGACGGTCTGGAGCAACGGGCTCGGCGAGCGGACGGACGGGGTGTGGAGGTTCGCGGAGACGAAGCCGATCTCCACCTACATCACCTGCGTGGTGGCCGGCCCGTACCACTACGTCACGGACTCCTACGAGCGGACCTTCGAGGACGGTACGCGCCTTGAGATCCCCCTCGGCGCCCTGTGCCGCAAGGGTCTGGCGCCCTACTTCGACTCGGACGACGTCTTCCTCGTCACCAAGCAGGGCCTGGACTTCTTCCACGACCACTTCGACCACCCGTACCCCTTCGGGAAGTACGACCAGGCGTTCGTCCCCGAGTACAACCTCGGCGCGATGGAGAACCCGGGTCTTGTCACCTTCCGCGAGGAGTTCATCTTCCGGGGGAAGGTCACCCGGGCCTCCTACGAAGGCCGGGCCAACGTCATCCTGCACGAGATGGCGCACATGTGGTTCGGCGACCTGGTCACCATGGTGTGGTGGGACGACCTGTGGCTGAAGGAGTCCTTCGCGGACTTCATGGGCACCTTCGCGAACGTCGGCGCGACCCGCTTCACCGACGCCTGGATCACCTTCGCCAACCGCCGCAAGGCCTGGGCGTACCGCGCCGACCAGCTGCCCTCCACCCACCCGATCACCGCCGACATCCGCGACCTGCAGGACGCGAAGCTCAACTTCGACGGCATCACCTACGCCAAGGGCGCGTCGGTGCTGAAGCAGCTGGTGGCGTACGTCGGGCAGGACGCCTTTCTGGAGGGCGCGCGCCGCTATTTCAAGCGGAACGCGTACAGGAACACGCGCCTCGGCGATCTGCTGTCGGTGCTGGAGGAAACCAGCGGCCGGGACATGGCGAGCTGGGCGGGGAAGTGGCTGCAGACGGCGGGGGTCAACTCCCTCACTCCGCAGGTGCTGTTGGACGCGGAGGGGCGGGTGGACGAGCTGGCGGTGCTGCAGGAGGCCCCGGAGTCTCACCCTGAGCTGCGGCCGCACCGGGTGGCGGTGGGCCTGTACCGGCGCACCGGCGAGGGCGCCCTGGAGCGGTACGCCCGGGTCGAGGTGGACGTCGACGGTCCGCGTACGGTCGTGGCGGAGCTGGCGGGTGCCGAGGCGCCGGAGCTGGTGCTCGTCAACGACGACGACCTCACGTACTGCAAGATCCGCTTCGACGACACCTCGCTGGCCACCCTGCGCGAGCACCTCGGGGCGATCACCGACCCGCTGGCCCGCGCCCTGTGCTGGTCGGCGCTGTGGAACCTGACCCGGGACGCGCTGCTGCCCGCCGCCGACTTCGTGGACCTGGTGACGCGGTTCGCGCGCCGCGAGTCCGACATCGGCGTGCTGCAGATGCTGCACGCGTGGGCGAACTCGGCGCTGGTCAACTATGCGGCGCCGGCCTGGCGGCCGACCGGTGAGCGGCTGCTGGCCGAGGTCGCCCTGCGGGATCTGCGGGCGGCGGAGCCGGGCGGCGAGCAGCAGCTGGCCTGGGCCCGTTTCCTCGCCACCGTGGCGTCAGGACCGGACGAACTTTCGCTGCTGCGCGGCCTGTTGGACGGTACGGAGAAGGTCGACGGTCTCGAGGTGGACCAGGAGCTGCGCTGGGCGTTCCTGGAACCGCTGGCCGCGCACGGGGCCGCGGACGAGACGGTACTGGCGGCCGAGCTCGCCCGCGACGACACCGCGTCCGGCAAGCGGCACCAGGTCCGCTGTCTGGCCGCCCGCCCCTCCGAGGCGGTGAAGGCACAGGCCTGGGCGCAGGTGGTGGAGTCGGACGCGCTGTCCAACGCCCTGGTGGAGGCGACGATCGCGGGCTTCGCGCAGCCTTCGCAGCGGGAGTTGATCGCGCCGTACGCCCCGAAGTACTTCGCGGCGATCGAGCGGGTGTGGCGGGAGCGGTCGATCCAGATCGGCATGGACGTGGTCCGGGGGCTGTTCCCGTCCTGCCCGACGGAGCAGGGCGCGCAGTCGACGCTGGACTCGGCGGACGCGTGGCTCGCGGCCCACGAGGACGCGGCGCCGGCGCTGCGCAGGCTGGTCCTCGAGGCGCGCGACGATCTGGCGCGGGCGCTGCGGGCCCAGTCCGCGGGCGCCGCGGCCCAGGCTTTGGCCAACGATTGATCCACCCGTGACCGTTACGGAATCCGGTCAATAACACCCGTAACCCCTGGTCCGACCCGAACGGACCAGGGGTTTTGCCTGCCCTATCGGCATCCGAACAAGCGTCCTTTAGTGCCACCTTGTCCGTCTTTGTCGACGGGCGTGTAACAGCGGTTAGAGGGGGGTTCGAGCGCGGGAAACCCCCCGTCATGAACCACAACACCCCTCTCCCCCCGGCCTCCCCCCGCCCCCTGAGCCACCTCGCCGAGGTGCACCGCCGAGTGCTGACGACGGCTCAGCTCCGGGCGCACGGCGTCTCGTCCGCCGAGATGACCGAGCAGTGCCGCACCGGTGGCCCCTGGCAGCAGCTCCTCCCGGGCGTCTTCCTGCTCCACCCGGGCCCGCCGACCAGCGAGGAGCGGCTGCACGCGGTACTGATGTACGCGGCGCGCGAGTCGGCCCCCGGAGTGCCGACGCAGCCGGGCGCGGAGAGCCCGCACCGGCCGGTCTACGCGGAGGCGATGATCACGGGCCTGGCGGCTCTGGCGCTGCACGGCTTCACGTCCGCTCCGCCACTGCTGTCGCTGGAGAAGATCGACGTACTGGTCCCACGGCTGCGCCGGCTGCGCTCGGCGGGCTGCGCACGGGTCGTCCGCACACAGGCACTGCCGACTCCCCAGCAGGTGACGGGAGTTCCGGTCGCTCCGGTGCCGCGCGCCCTGGCCGACGCGGTGTCGGAACTCGCGGACGCGGGCGCGGTGCGCCGGCTGCTGACGGAGGCGGTGCGTGCCGGCCACTGCGAACCGGCCTCGGTGGTGCGGGCGTTGAACCAGGCGAAGCTGCTCAGCCGCCCGCACGTGGTGGACGCGGTGGACTCCCTGCTGGCCGAGGGCCGCGCCATCGCGGAGGACCGGCTGTACCGGATGGTCCACGACTACGGCCTGCCCGACCCCGTCTGGAACGTGGACCTCCGCCTGCCGGGCGGCCCCCACCTCGGCGGCCTCGACGCGTACTGGCCGGAGCAGGCGGTGGCCGTGGAGCTGGATACCCGGGCACCGCGGCAAGGCCTTCGGCAGGACGACGACGCCTTGTGGTCCGAATACGCCCGCAAGCGGGAGCACTTGGAGCGCCTGGGCATCACGGTCGTCCACATCACCCCCAAGAAGCTCCGCGACTCGATGGAACAACAGGCGGCGGTCGTCCGCACGGCCCTGATGGCGTCCGGCGACCGGGAGCCGGCCGCGTATGTCGTGGTCCTGCCGCGGTAGTGACGGCCCGGGGCGGGACCAGGAGGGGAGAGGAGGGGCCACCGGGTGCCGGTGGCCCCTCCTCGTGGGGCCAGGAGGCCAGCGGCGGCGCCGGCTCGGGTACGAGGTCGTACGGGTCGTCGTGGGTGCCCTCGTCGAGATAGGGGAGGCAGCTCAGGGCGTCGCGGGCCGCAAGATGCGCGGCCTCGATGACCCTCTCCTCGGTGCCCGGTGCGACCACCAGCGACACGGGGACGGGGTCGACCGGCGGGAAGCACTCCGCCGGGGCCTTGCGCAGCCCCCACAGCTCGTCCGCGTCGGCCGGCAGGCAGGTGTTGCCGAGCCCGGCGCACAGGAAGGGAGGGCGACCCGGTCTACCTCGGCTACACCCTGGCCCACGACTTCTCCGACGCGGGTCTGCGACGCGCGCGCCGCAATCTGGCGAACCCGTCGAAGCTCCAGCCGACGTCCGTGGCCGCCGAGGTGGTCCTGGCCGAAGTGCCGCCGTCCAGCGAGGTCAGCGCGTCGATCAGCCGCGACGGTACGGCTGTGTGGGGGCGCCGGGGCGCCCTCGGCAGGCGGGAGATGCTCTACTCCCGCGCGTCCTGGAACGGCTGCTGCTGCGCCGGCGCGGCCTGTTCGAGGCGGGCACGGTCGTGTACCTGCTGCTGGGGTCGTGCATCAGCTCGCACAAGGACGGGGCCGAGTTGCGCGAGGGTGACGTGATCACGATGCGGGACACGTACACGGGACTGGGCCTCGGGAACGTGTTCTTCGGCTGAGCGGCGCCCGGGCGGGGGCGGCGGACGTCACTGTTCGCCGTCCCCGCCCTTTCCCACGTTCTCGGCGATGTTCTTGACGACGGCGGGCAGCAGCCCGGGGAACCGCTCCTCGAACTCGTCGGCCCGCAGCCGGGCGCTCACCGCTGCGCCAAGGAGGCAATGCCGGCGCCCCGGAATCCGGGCCGCCGACATCACTCGCCCAGGCGACGCAACTGCGGGCAGTCGTGCCGCTCAGTGCGGCTCCGGAAGGGCCGGCCTCGCGGCAGCCCCCGCGGCCACCCAGTCGAGGAGGGTGGCGTACGACGCGATCATGCGGGTGCGGCTGAAGCGTTCGCGGCTTGCGGTGAGGGATGGAGTGAGGGCGGTGCGGGAGGCTGCCGCTTCCGTCCAGGCCCGGGCGATCGCCGCCGGGTCGGGCGGTGTGACGAAACCGTGGCCCGCCACGATCGCGGCGCTGTCGCCGACGTCGGTGGCGACCGGTACGGCGCCGCACATCATGCCCTCGACCAGGCACAGCGGGGCCGCCTCGCCCCAGGAGGACGTCAGCGCGACGACGTCGGCACCGGCGTACACGGATTCCATGTCGTGCCGGACGCCGAGCAGGTGGACCCGGTCCGTCAGTGATCGCTGCGGGCCGAACGCGGTCTCGACGTCCGCCTCCAGTCCCGGATTGGCAGCCGTCATGCCCGCGCCGCACATCAGTACATGCCCGTCGGGCCGCTGCTCCAGCCACTCCCGTGCCGCCCGCAGGAACAGCGGGACGTTCTTCATCGCGTCGTAGCGGGCCGCGAAGACGACCACCGGCGCCGCGGCCGGGATCTCGAGCGAGGCCCGCAGGACGAGTCGCCGGGCCGGGTCGGGGCGGAATCGCTCCAGGTCCACGCCGTTCGGGATGACGTGCAGCACCTCGGCCGGGATCCCCGCGGCCTCGTAGGCCGCCCGCGTCGACTCCGCGCAGCACACGCACGCCACCACCCTGCCGTCCGCGATGGCGGCCTTCAGCTCGTCGAGGGCCGCCCCCTGGTTCTCCGGGTCGGAGCGGTGCAGGCAGACCACGACGGGACGGCGCGGCAGGCCCGCCTGGTTCAGGAGGCGCAGCGGCTGTTCCTTCAGCGAAAGGATCACGTCCGCCTCCGCCGTGGCCCGCGCCGTGTCGGCCAGCTCCGGCCCGGTGAAGGTGGCCGGATCACCGCCGGCGGGAAAGACCCGGCCCAGGGAGGTGACGCCCACGCCCGCCGCGGTCAGCGACCGGTAGCAGGCGTCGTCCTCCATCCGCTGCCGGGTGGCCTCCCGGTGCACCTCGCCATGGAGGCTCAGCACACGATGCTGCTGGTCACCCTCCTGAAGTCCGAGTACGACGTCACTGTGAACGATCCGGGCCCCGCCGGAGAAGAAACCCTCGTAGACCGAGAGCACGTGCAGTCCGCGCCTCGTGGGCATACGACCACCCGCCTTGCAGAAATCGAGCCATCCCCGTGAACAGCGGGTTAGCCGATATGAGGCGGCATGAATATTGCGTACGGATTAACTCGGCGCTTCGTGTCGGAGTCCTCTCGATTACACCCGGCATTTGTTTACACGGATGTGTGAAGCGCCGATCATTCGGCGGCCGGGTAGGAATAACCCGTGATTTTCCGGCGGCGCAGGACGGGCCGCCGCGCGGTCTCAGCGGTCGCCGCAGAACTCCGCCGCGATCACCGCGTCGCCGTCCCCGGCCCAGTCCGCGTTGAAGTTGAACGCCAGGGAGTGCCGCCCGTCCGCCGTGGTCACCGCCTGGGACACCGAGCCGTGGATGCCGCCGTCATGCCCCCACACGTGGACGCCGCAGGGCAGGGTGAGGTCGATCAGGCCCAGGCCGTAGCGGGCGTCGGTCGCATCGCCGGCCTTCACCGTGGTCTTCATCTCCTTCATCTGCTGCGGCGGGAGGAGACGGCCGCGGAGCAGCGCGGAGTAGAAGCGGTCCAGGTCTGCGGCGTCCGAGACGAGTTCGCCCGAGCCGTGGGCCATGGAGGGGTTCAGAGTCGTGACGTCGTACGTCGGGCCGGTCGTCGACTGCGCGAGTTTGGAGTAGGCGCGGCTGCTGGGCTGCGGGAGGGTGACCCGGTTGCCGGGGATCGATGTGCCGGTCAGATGCAGCGGCTCGATGATGCGGGCGCGGATCTCCTCGCCGTACGAGTGGCCGGTGATCTTCTCGATCACCATGGAGGCCAGGAGGTAGTTCGTGTTGGAGTAGCGCCAGGAGGTGCCCGGAGCGAAGTCCGGTGCGTGGGACATCGCGACCGCCAGCAGGTCCTCGGGGGTCCAGCGGTCGTAGCGGTGCTTGCGGAATCCCTCCTCCGAGAAATGGTCGCGGACGAAGGTGTCGTCGTTCGTGTAGTTGAAGATGCCGCTGGTGTGGTTCAGGAGCCGGCGGACGCTGATGATGCGGCCGTCGTGCCCGTGGCCGCGGACGGCGCCCGGCAGCCACTTCTCCACCTTGTCGTCCAGCGACAGCCTGCCCTCGGCCTCCAGCTGGAGCAGCACGGTGGCCACGAAGCTCTTGGTGATGCTGCCGGCGCGGTAGCGGTCCCGGGCGGAACGGGGCGCGCCCGCCCCGAGGTCGCCCACGCCGGCGGTCGTCGACCAGGTGCCGTGGGCGTCCTTCGCGGTCGCCGTGACACCGGGAACGCCGTCCTCGACCGCGGCTTCGATCGCTCTGCGGGTCGCGTCGTGGGCTCCGGTGGCGGTGGGCCCTGCCGCAAGGGCGGGGCCGGCCAGGGCGACGGACAGCGCCACCGAGGTGGCCGCCACCAGGGTCGTACGTACGGTCATGTCTTCCCCCATCTCGCTCGCTCGTCGCCGAGCTCGGTCGAAGGAGACAGACCCTGCCCGCGGTGCGGGGGTTGATGCACCGCGGGCCGGTTGAGCCGCTTTCAGCCCTTCTTCAGGACCAGCTCCGTGTTGCGGTCGTTCGGGTCGCCGCTGAGTGCGGTGCTGGAGCCGGGGGCGTTGAACGACAGCTCGCGGTAGAGGGCGGCCAGGCCCGTCTGGGTGAGGTCGGCGAAGTCCGTGCGGTGCGGGGCCGCGGACTCGACGAGGGTGGTGAACAGGGAGAGCGTGCCGTCCTTGTTGTCGGTGATCTCGATGACGCGCGCCAGCTGCGGGTAGTCCACGTGGGACGCGGTGGAGATCTCCCAGAAGGAGTGGCCGCCGGAGCCCTTGTGCGGCGTGATGTAGTTGCGGTGGATGTGGCCGTTCACCCAGGCCAGGACGTTGGCGTGGCTGCCGAGGAGGGCCACGAGCTCCTGGCCGTTGTGCCGGCGTTCGTTCGGGTGGGCCGGATCCACGTTCGAGGTGTTCGCCATGGACTGGCTGGTGTGGTGGCTGAAGACGATGACGTGCGAGTCCTTGTTGTCCCGCAACTGCTTGTCGAGCCACTTCAGCTGGGTCGTGCCGATGGAGCCGTTGTAGTGGCCGCCCGGGTCGGTGGTGTCGATGCTGATGCCGATGACGTCGTCGGCGATGCGGAAGGTGTAGTACTGCGTGCCCGCGTCGAGGTTGGCGGTGGAGTAGCCGTGGCCGACCGGGCCGTTGCCGCGGTGGGCCGGGTCGAGGTGGGCCCTGAGGTAGTCGGCCTGGGTGAACGGGGCCCGGCTCTCGTCCGCGGTGACCGAGCGCATGTCGCGCGCGTGGGCCTTGAGCAGGTCCCGGTAGGCCGTGCCCTTGGGGTCCTTGTTCGCCCTGATGGCGTCCTGCAGCTTCTTCCCCTCGGCGGCGGACAGCGACATCAGCTTCTTGCCGCCGACCGCGTACTCGGCGAGCCAGGAGTCGCCGTGGCCGAAGCAGCCGAGCGGCAGGGCGTCGTGGTTGCCGACCGTGGAGTACCAGGGCAGGTTCAGGCCGGGGCTCTGCACCTCGCGGATCGCGGCGGCCAGGAAGCCCTGCAGATGCGGGAAGCCGAGCTGCTTGTCGCCGTCGCGAAGGATGGAGTCGGGCTGCCAGTAGAGCTTGAGGCCACTGTTCTGGACGCCCTCGTAGTGCCGCGGGTCACCCGAGTTGGGGGTGATCCGGCCGCCGCTCATGATCTTCATGTACCACTCGAGCTCGGACTTGGCGTTGTTGTCCGTGTTGTCGCCGGTGGTCATCGCGAAGTGCAGCGGGGTGCCGGTGACGGGGGCGCCACGCAGCGCGTTGATCCGCTCGACCAGCGAGATCGCGCCCTGCACGGTCAGCGCCTCGTGCGGGCGCCAGGCGCCCTTGTCGGTGGAGCGCAGGCACTCCAGGCGCGACGGGTGCTGGGAGTCGGTCAGGTGCAGATCGGTGAGCTGTACGAACGCGGCGAGCGCGGTACGGCGGCCGGCGCGGCCCGACCTGGGGGCGGCGAGCTCGCTGCGTACGACGCGGGACCAGCCGGGGCCGTCGCCGAGGCGGCGGTAGCCGGAGGAGGTGCGCGGGGCGGCGACCGTGGCGAGGGTGGTGCCCTTGGTGTAGGGCGCGAGGGGTGCGGCCGGGGCCTTGCGGGACTGCGCCACGACGGTGGTGTCGGTGGCGGCCTGGCTGTCGGTGGGCCGCAGGGCGTAGCCGACGCCTGCGGAGACGGCCGCCGCGCCGGTGGCGGCGAGGACGGTACGGCGGTTGATCGCCGGGATGGTGGCGGCGACAGAGCGTATGCGCGACATGGCGCGATCTCCCCGAGTGGCAACGCGTCGGCAGTGGTCGCGGGCTGTTTCGCTGGCGCGAACAACCCGCTCGTACTGGATGCTTGGCACCGGGGATGACCTGCTGGTGAACGAGGCGGCAACGGGCAACGCCGATCACCGTACGTGGATCTTGGGCCACCCTGCGCGTTCACGACCGCTCGTCGGGCGGCTCGGGGGCGGTCACTCCGCGTTCATCTTTCTGGGTACTGCAAGCAGTTCACCCGCCCCGCCGCCGGCCGCTCCCGCCACAGTGCAAGACCCGCGTCGACCAGTGCGACCCGGCGCAGCCCGGGCACTGTCTCCAGGGGATGCCAGGCCGCCATGTCCGTCGAGCCGCCGACCTCGTGGCGCAGTTCGCCGCCGGCCACCCGGCCCTCGTACACCAGACGGATGCCGTGGTGCTCGACGGAGCGGCCGAAGCTGCGAGGGGCGGTGCGGCGGATCGAGTCCACGCCCAGGAGAGCGGTGAGGTCGACGTGGTAGCCGGTCTCCTCCTCGACCTCCCTGAGGGCGGCGTCGTAGGGGTCCTCGCCGTGTTCCACGCCGCCGCCGGGCAGGGTCCACTCGGGGCGGCCCCGGCCGTCGGTCCAGCGGGCCAGGAGGAGTTGGTCGTCGCGGACGCATATGGCGTAGGCCGCCACCCTCAGTTTCCTGCGCACGTAGGGACGTTAGTCCGGAACCGCCGGATCATTTGGCACCATTGGGGACTCATCCTTGTAAAGGGCATCGGGGGTTTTCCCCATACGTCCATATCGTTTCGGTCAACACTTCCCAAACAACTGCCCCTTGGGTAAAGCTGTGCCCTCGTCCGGCACTGAAAATCTTCACTCCTAGGGATGCCGATGACCCTCACCCCCCTCAGACCCGTGGCCCGAATAGCCGTGGCCGCCGGTCTCGTCGCCGCGCTCTCCGCGGCCGGGCCGATACCCATGGCCTTCTCCGCCGACGCGCCGTCACCGGGCTCCACCGCCCCCTCGGACGGCAGCGTCAAGTCCGCGCAGGAAAAGCTCGGTTCCGACGACGCGGACCTGCTCGCCGAGGCGAAGGCCGACGGCGACAAGAACGTCACGATGATGATCGCCACCGCCCCGGGGCAGACCGGGCAGGTCGCCGGGAAGCTGGACGCGGTCAAGGGCGGCTCGGTCGGCCGGACGTACGACAAGCTCGGTTACGTCCGCGCCACCGTCCCCACCTCGCAGGCGGACGCGGCCATCGCCGCCGCCGCGAAGCTCTCCTCCGTGCACGGCATCGACCTGCGCAAGGAGATACCGCTGGACGACCCGAGCGCGACGGGCGGCTCCAAGTCCGCCTCGGGCACGGTCGGTTACCCGGCGCCGGACAAGAACACGCCCGCCGAGAACCCGTACAACCCGTCCTTCGAGACGGGCGCCGTCGACTTCGTGAAGGACCACCCGAAGGCGGACGGCCGCGGCGTCACCATCGGCATCCTGGACTCCGGTGTCGACCTCGGTCACCCGGCGCTGCAGAAGACCACCACCGGTGAGCGGAAGATCGTCGACTGGGTGACGGCGACCGACCCGATCGTCGACAGCGACGCCACCTGGCGCCCGATGGTGACCTCGGTCTCCGGGCCCACCTTCACCTACGGCGGAAAGACGTGGACGGCGCCCGCCGGGTCGTACCAGGTCAGCACCTTCAGCGAGGCCGCCACCGCGGGCGGCGACGCGAAGGGCGACGCCAACCGGGACGGGGACACCACGGACAAGTGGGGCGTCCTGTACGACGCCGCCGCCGGCACGGTCCGCGTCGACCTCAACAACAACTACGACTTCAGCGACGACACGCCGATGAAGCCGTACAAGGACGGGTTCCAGGTCGGCTACTTCGGCACCGACGACCCGTCGACCGACGTCGTGGAGCGCCAGCCGTTCGTCGTGCAGATCCGCAAGGACGTGCCGATGGACCCGTACGGCGGCGACTGGATCGGCAAGAAGGCCGACTTCGTCAACATCGGCGTCATCGAGTCCGAGCACGGCACGCACGTCGCCGGCATCACCGCCGCCAACGGTCTGTTCGGCGGAAAGATGAACGGCGCGGCCCCCGGCGCGAAGATCGTCTCCTCCCGCGCCTGCACCTGGACCGGCGGCTGCACCAACGTCGCACTGACCGAGGGCATGATCGACCTCGTCGTGAACCGCGGTGTCGACATCGTCAACATGTCCATCGGCGGCCTCCCGGCGCTCAACGACGGCAACAACGCGCGCGCCGAGCTGTACACGCGGCTCATCGACACCTACGGCGTGCAGCTGGTGATCTCGGCGGGCAACTCCGGCCCGGGCGCGAACACCATCGGCGACCCCGGGCTCGCCGACAAGGTGATCTCCGTGGGCGCCGCCATCTCCAAGGCGACCTGGGCATCCAACTACGGCTCCGTCGTGGACAAGAAGTACGCGATGATGCCCTTCTCCTCCCGCGGCCCGCGCGAGGACGGCGGCTTCACGCCGACCCTCGTCGCGCCCGGCGCCGCGATCAACACCACCCAGACCTGGCTGCCGGGCTCCCCCGTCGCCGAGGCGGGCTACTCGCTGCCGGCCGGCTACTCCATGCTGCAGGGCACGTCCATGGCCTCCCCCCAGGCCACGGGCGCGAGCGCGCTGCTGCTGTCGGCCGCCAAGCAGCAGGGCATCGAGCTCAAGCCCGCCGCCCTGCGCACGGCACTGACGTCAACCGCCCACCACATCAAGGGCGTTCAGGCGTACGAGGAGGGTGCGGGCCGCATCGACATCGTCGACGCCTGGGACGCGATCCGCGACGGCGCCACCGCGAACGACGCTGTGCCTTCCGACTACGTCGTCAAGGCCCCGGTCGACACCGCGCTCGACCAGGCACTGAAGACGCCGGGCTTCGGCACCGGCCTGTACGACCGCGAGGGCGGCCTCAAGGCGGGTGACAGGAAGACGTACGACGTCACGATCACCCGGACCTCCGGCTCCGAGAAGGCGCTCTGGCACGAGCTGAGCATCGAGAACAACGCCGGTGACACCTTCCGGATCGTCGGCAAGGACTGGGTGAAGCTGCCGCTGAACCAGCCCGTCACCGTCAAGGTGCAGGCGAACCCGAGGTCCGCGGGCATCAAGAGCGCGATCGTCGACGTCGACGACCCGAGCACCGAGGGCGTCGACAAGCAGATCCTCGCCACGGTCGTGGTCTCGACGCCGGTGAAGTACACCTTCACGGCCTCGAACACGGTGCAGCGCAACAGCACGCAGTCGTACTTCGTGACCGTGCCCGAGGGCGCCAAGTCCCTCGAGGTCGCCATCGGCGGGCTGAGCGAAAAGAGCCAGACCCGGTTCATCGCCATCCACCCGTACGGCACTCCGGTCGACAACACCGGCACCCCGTACTGCTACCCGCACTACCTCGACGGCAACGGCTGCAGGCCCGACGTGCGTTCGTACACGGACCCGCAGGCCGGCGTCTGGGAGATCGAGGTCGAGTCGCGCCGTACCTCGCCGCTGCTCGACAACCCGTACAAGCTGGACGTCGCCGTCCTCGGCGCGGCCTTCGACCCGCAGACCGTGACCGTCCCCGAGGCCAAGGTCGGTACCCCGGCCGCCGTCTCCTGGAAGGTGACGAACAGGCTCGCCGCGCTCGACGGCAAGCTGGTCGGCGGCCCGCTCGGCTCGTCGAAGACGGCCCGCCCGACCATCAAGCAGGGCGAGACGCAGACCACCACGGTCGAGGTGCCCGCGGGCGCCAAGTCGCTGGACGTCGCCATCGGCAATGTGTCGGACGCGTCCGCCGACCTCGACCTGACGGTGAAGAACGCGGCCGGCACGGTCGTCGGCCAGTCCGCCGACGGCGACTCGGAGGAGGCGGTCTCCATCGCCTCGCCCGCCGCCGGCACGTACACCATCGAGGTCGCGGGCTACTCGGTCCCGTCCGGCTCCACCGCCTACGACTACCGGGACGTCTTCTACTCCGCGTCCCTGGGCACCGTCACCGTCGACGAGTCGGCGCCGGTGAAGCTCGGCACGGGCGAGTCGGCGGCCGTCTCCGGCAGCGTCACCGCCGCGGCGGCCGCTCCTGAGGGCCGTGAGTTCTTCGGCCAGGTCCAGCTGGTGAACGCACGCGGCACGGCCGCGGGCACCGGCAGCGTGAAGATCGAGAAGGTCACGCCGTAGCCGGTGGTACGGCGGTGAGGGCGGGCGTCCGTAAGGGCGCCCGCCCTTTTCCGTCAGCGGGCCACCTCAGCAGGTGACCCCGGCCGATTCGGGCAGCGCCCGGGTGAGTCCGGCGCGTTCACGGGCGATCGACGTCTCGCCGACGATCACGTGCTCCGGGACGGCGGACCGCGCCGGGACGGCCACCAGGATGTGGTCGCCCTTGTGGAGGGCCTTGCGGAGGGTCTCGTCCTCGATCAGCAGGGTGATCTCCTTCTGGGACTTCTCCGGCTTGTACGAGCGGGTCACGTCCAGAGTGATCCGCTCCGGCCCGGCGGTGCCGTGGACCGGCTGCACCGCCGTCACCTCGCCCTCGGCGACCAGGCGGGTGCAGGCGAGGTAGCCGGGGCTGGAGAAGGCGGAGCCGGCCTCGGCCTTGCGGTCCGCCTTGGAGGCTGCCGAGTCGGCGCTGCCGCCCGACATGGTGTCGGCGCCGCTGCCGGCCTGCACCACCAGCCAGCCCAGCCCCGACAGCACGGTCGCGACGGCGGCCACCGCGAGGGACCCGAAGGCCAACCTGCGGGCCCGGCGCCAGTCCCGCGGCGCCCGTACCGGAGCGGGCGTCCGCTCAGGTCGCGGCTCCTCGGCCAGCGCGTCCCCGATGATCCCGAGCTGCAGCCGCAGCAGCGCCACGTCGGCCGTCGCCCTGCGGTGCTCGGCGGCGAAGGCGGCGTCCGTGCGGGCCTCCTCCGGCAGCTCCTCGCCGGTGATCGCGGCCATCAGCGCGTCGACGCCGTTGTGTTCGGCGGTCATCTCACACCACCTCGTCCTCGTGCAGGCGGGCGCGCAGTGCCCGTACCGCCGTGTGCAGCCTGCTCTTGACCGTGCCCTCCGGGATGCCGAGCTCGTCGGCTATCGAGCGGACCGGCAGGTCGGCGTAGAAGCGCAGGACGAGGACCTGGCGCTGGGAGTCGGGGAGCTCGTCCAGGCCCTGGGCGACGGCCAGGGAGAGCAGGCTGGTGTCCTCGCCCGACGGGTGCTCCAGCTGGCGCAGGGAGGCGAGCCGCTCGCCCACCCGCTCCTGGCGGCGCTTGGCCCGGTGCCAGTCCATGGCCAGGTTGGAAGCGACGACGGCCGCCCATGCGGAGACGTCGCGCGGGGCCTCGTACCCCTTCGCCGCCCGCTCCAGCAGCCGCAGACGGACCTGCTGCACCCCGTCCGGC
>NZ_JBFBBE010000128.1:5019-24661 GCF_040682555.1 Streptomyces sp. NPDC051172 | reverse complement strand
CCGAAGCCGACCGCGCGATGGCGACGCAGCTGCTCGACCTCCTGGAAGGAGCCCGGGTCGAGGAGCAGCTCGATGCGCTCCCGGCCGGTCAGCTTGCCCTTGGCGTGCTGCGCCTCGGTCGCCTTCTCGCTCGGGCCGGCCAGCGCCTGCGCACGAATCTCGTGCAGTTCGGCCACTCGCCCGCGCGCGTCCGTCGGCTCACCCGGCGCCTCATCCAAAACGGTCATGTAGTGACCTTACGAAGCCCACCCGAGAAAGCGAGCCGTCGACTCCGTACAGTCTCCGGCCCGTTTTCCTGGTGCCACTGAACAGAACCCTGGCGGCATGCAGGCCTTCCGACTGCTCAGAGGGCGTGCGGCTTGTAGGGGTCACACAAAGCAGTCAGCTGAGAGTCAGCTCACATCGATGAGTCGCACATGACACGCCTGGGGTAATCCGGAGGGTCGTACGGCGGCCTGTACCGAGGACCTCGACGGTGTCGTCGGCCCACACCACCCCGCGTGCCGGATGGTTCCAGGTGATCTCGAACGGCTCACCCGTTCGGGGGGGCTCGCTCACGCAGAGGGTAGCGGTGCGGCGGTGACGGCGTACGAGGACGCTCGAAGCCGCGGAGGCGGTCAGCGGGCCCGCCGTGCCGGGCGCCCAGAAGTTGGCGGCCGTCAGGCCGAGGGACGGGACGTGGACGGCCTGGCGGGTGCTGTCGTTGACGAGGATCGACAGCCAGTGGCGGTCGGCGGCGCGGGAGGCGACGGCTCGGCGGGAGGCGCCGGGCATGAGGACGTAGACATAGCCGGCGTCGGCCGGGTCCGTGCCGTGGTCGAGCCAGAGGGTCTGCCAGCGGCGCGTGGCCCGCTGGGTGGTGCTGGTGGTGTTGATGTCCGACCAGGCGCCGGTGCGGTCCTCGCGGAGGGTGTGCAGTTCGCCGCCGGGGACGACCCAGCCGCCGTGGCCCTCCAGATGGGCCCAGCCCCTCCCCCGTACGAACTCCTGCGTGCCGCCCTCCCCCAGGTTGCGGTTGTCCACGACGGTCTCGACCGGAACGCCGTCGGTGCAGGTGATGCCCGCGCCGAGGCAGATCATTGCGTCCGTGCCGCAGAACCACGACTTGCGGGCCTGAAGCGTCGAGCCGAGGCCCTTGAGGTGCTGGCCGACGGCCGCGTACTCGCCGTCCGTCGTGCCGCCGACCCAGCGCACGTCCGGCTTGGGCGCGCCCCACTCGCCGCCCGCCTTGTCGGGCAGGGGAAGGGTGGAGACAGTGGTGCCCGGGAGGCGGTACCAGTCGACCGTCGGCCAGAACCAGTCCGTGTACTGGTCGCTGCGGCCGGCAGGCCACCAGTAGAGCATTCCGGCGCCCGTGTGCCAGCCGCGCGGGTTCTCGCCGTTGCCGCACTCGTAGTACGCGATGCGGTCGCTGCACATGGCGATGCCCGCCGTGAAGCCCGAGCCGCGGTGGACGGCGCGGTCCATCGCCGGGAAGAGCCGGTGGCCGGCGGGTTCGGGCGCGGCCGGCACCGGTGCGTCGGCGACCGAGTGCAGCCGGGCCAGGTCGGCGACATCGAACTGACGCGCCGTCAGGGTCGGTGTCACGGTGTCCCGTTCGATCCAGCCCTTGATGTACGCGTACCAGCGGTCCCGTTCCGCCGCGCTCGCCCCGCCGGCCAGCAGGGCGATGGCGGCGATGATGCCCTGCCCGTGGAAGTGGTCGCTGCGCATGACCTGGCGATCGTCGCTCTTGAGGTAACCGCGGCTGATCGCACGGCCGTTGACGCCGTCCATCACCAACCCGTCGTGGATCAGGGGCGCGTAGGCGTGCTCGACGCTGTCGAGCACGATCTGCCGGTTGGGATCGGTCACCTCCCACGCCGATCCCGCGAGGAGCGTGAAGAGGCGGCCGAGACCATCGAGCATGACCTGTCCGTACGTCCCCGAGTACGCGACCCAGGTGTGCTGGACGAACGAGCCGTCCGCGTACAGCCCGTCCCCCTTGGTGACGTAAGGGAAGACCGGGGAGAGGGCGTCGCGGGCGAGGGCGAGCTTGGCGTCCGCGCGGCCCAGGATGCCGCGAAGGGCGACCGAGCGGCAGAGGTCTACGCGGTTGGCGCCGGTGGAGGTGCCGGAGTAGTCGGTGAGCATCGCGTCGGGGATGAAGTGGTCCACGGCGGCGCAGGCCGCTGTCCGCTGGGCCTCGGTGAGGTCGTCGTGGAGGACGGCCGTGATGTCCATCAGCAGGCGGGGGCTGCCGATCTGCCATTCCCACCAGTTGCCGTAGCGGGTGGTGGAGGGGTTGTAGATCGTCGCGGAGAGGTGGTCGAGGCCGCGCAGGACGGCCGCGAGGAGGGCAGGGTCGCCGGTCGAGCCGGTGCCCTGCTGGACGTAGGCCTGGGTCATGGTCCACAGGCGGCCGTAGCTCTGGGTGATGCCGGAGGGCGGGTCGTAGGGGCAGCCGGGCCACAGGGAGGTGGGGGTCGGGGCCATGGTGGTCCGGGCGGCGCGGGCGAGTTCGCCGGTTTCCGCGAGCCGGGAGGCGTACGGCTCCGCGGTGGGGTCGTAGCCGGTGCCGAGGGCGAGGTCGAGCCAGCGGCGGCGGAGGGCGGCGTAGGGGTCGGGGACGGCGGCGCGGGCGGGCGGTGCGGCCGTGGCCAGGAGGGCGGCCGCGAGTAAGACGGTTCTGCGGGTGGGTCCCATGGAGCCCCTGCGGTGTGTGGTCATGCCCTGGGCATCTACCACCTCAGCGTAACCACGCCAACACTTTGCGGATGACGTTGAAACGCGCAGGGAATAGGTCTACGGTCGTTTCCGTTGAGTAGTTCAACGTTCAACATACTCACCAAGGGAGCACAGTCATGGCGAACCCCGACCTGACCGCACTGACCGGCGACTACGCGATCGACACGGCCCACTCCACCATCGGCTTCACCGTCCGCCACGCGATGGTCACCAACGTCAAGGGCAAGTTCCTCGACTTCAGCGGGTCACTGCACCTGGACGGCGCCAACCCGTCCGCGTCGTCGGCCTCCATCGACGTCAAGATGGAGAGCATCGACACGGGGTCGGCCGACCGTGACGGTCACCTGAAGGGCGCGGACTTCTTCAAGATCGACGAGTTCCCGACGATGACCTTCCGCTCGACCTCGGCGGAGGCGCTCGGCGGTGAGGACTACCGCATCACCGGCGACCTCACCATCCTCGGCACCACCAAGCCTCTCACCATCGACCTCGAGTTCAACGGCGCCGCGAAGGACCCGTTCGGCAACGAGCGCGTGGGCTTCGAGGGCAAGGCGGAGATCCTGCGCTCCGAGTGGGGGCTGACGTGGAACGCGGCGCTGGAGACGGGTGGGGTGCTGGTCTCCGACAAGATCAAGCTGAACTTCGACATCTCGGCGATCAAGAACGCCTGATTCCGGCGCCTGAAGCGGAGCCGGGGGCGCGGGGTCAGTACTCGATGCTCGGGTACCAGTCGCCGCGCCCCCGCGGGGTGAGGTCCAGGAGGTGCCACACCGGGGCCAGGAGGTCGATGCCTCGTTCCTTGATGTCGTCGGCCATGCGGGGGTGGGCGGAGTAGAAGTGGCGGACGGTGCCGTCGTCGTCGCGGGTGAAGACCGAGACGGTGGAGTCCTGCTCGCCGTCCTCGTCCTCACTGCCGGTGTCGTACTTGAACGTGCTGTCGCCGCAGCTGAGCAGGCGCAGCCCGTGCCAGCCGCGGTTGCGGGCGTGCCGGCGCAGGACGGGCGGGTCCGCGGCAGCCGCTACGACGAAGTCGGCGTTCCGGGTGACGTGGTGGGCTACGCCGCTGAAGCCGTCGATCCACAGGGTGCACATCGGGCAGGGGTCGGTCTGCTTCTTGCCGTACATGAACTGGTAGACGATCAGCGGGCGTTCGGGAGTGCTGAACAGCTCGCTCAGCCTGACCTCACGCACCGGGGTGTCGCCGGCGTCGAGCTCGGCGGGGCCTTCGAGGAAGGTGTAGTCGTCGACGGGCGGCCCGGGCGGCAGCGCGCGGCGCCGAGCGGCGACCTCCTCCCGCCGGCGCATGAGCTCGATCTCGGCCAGGCGCAGCTCTTCGCGGGCGGCGAGGTACTCCGCGGTTTCCCCGGCCAGTCGTGTGTGCCGCAACATCGCGTCCTCCTGGGGTGGGGGTCCCCCGTGCCGGTTCTTCCACTGTAGGGCGGTGGTCACCGCCGGCAGATCTGCTGCACGGCGCGGTCGATGCCGGCGAGTTGCGCCGTGGTGGGCACGACCGGTGCCCGGCCCTCGCGGCGGGCGTTGCGCACGGTCACGAACAGCAGCGGCGTTCCCGGCTGTGGCAGGGGCAGCTGGCAGTAGACGTTCAGGCGGGTGTGCAGGATGCGGACCTGACCGGGCAGGAGCGCGGCGCCGGGTACGGGCAGGGTCTGCAGGAAGCCGTCGTAGCCCTGCCTCGTTCCCGTGAGGGTGACGGGAGAGGCGGAGGCGACGCGCAGGGTGATGCCTAGGTCCAGGGTGTATCGCTGCGGTGTCTCCACAGCGGTGATCCGGACACTGGTGGCGGCGACCGGGTCGGGCGGCGGGCGCGTGGCGACGACGTATCCGACAAGCACGCCCAGCAGGACCGCGCAGACCGCCCCGAGGACCGTCACCCGGACCCGGCGCGACAACGCCCGCCACCGCTCACCGAGCAGCGGCCGATCGTCGCCGAAGCCCTCGACGAGTTCCCGTTCGTCCCCATCGGGCGCGGTCCACACTCCCCAAGGGTAGGAGCGCGTGCGGCCGTTGGACATCGGTCGGAGCAGACTGTGCCGCCGTCGCCCGCCTCCGCGGCACCGGCAGCAGCCACCACGCCGATGCCACCGAGAGCACCGCGCCGACGGCGATGCCCTCCAGGCGGGTCGGCAGCAGGTGTTGGGCGTTCTGGCCGAAGTAGCCGAGGAGGAGGGAGAGGGCGCAGGTCATGCCTGCCGCCCAGTAGGCGTAGCTGAGCGGGCGCAGCCACAGTGCGACCGCGAGGACGGCGAACATCAGGGCCACGCAGGCATGGCCGGTGACGCCGGCCGTCGCCACGCCCGTAGCCAGCAGCGTGCCGACGCAGGCCCCGGCGAGACGCTCGACCCCCTTGCGCAGCACGTCGTTCCGGCCGCGGTTGCCGCTGGCTGCGACGTACGCGGTGAGGACCACCCAGGGCCAGTGGTCGTCGAAGAGCAGGCGGCCCAGGGCGAAGGCGGTGGCGACGCCGGCCGCCATCTGCAGAGCCATGCGTGTGCTCGGGCGGGGGTGGAGACGGGAGCGGCGCGGCGGCTGCTCGGGGACCGGCTCGGCGCGCCAGGGCCCGTACCGGTCCCCCAGCCCCTGCACCAGCCAGACCGAACAGCACGCCAGCGCCCCGATCAGCGCCGCCCAGAACCAGGTCACCAGCCCGCTCTGCGCCTCGGGTGGCAGTGCGGGGCCCGGGACGACGAGCAGGGCGATGAGCGGGAGGGTCAGCAGGGTGCCGGCCTTCGCGGCGGCCGGGCCGCAGCGGCGGATCCAGATGGCCAGCGAGATGCCCGCGGTGAAGACGGCGGCCCCGATCACGTAGTGGGCGGCGATCAGGCGGCCGAGGAAGATCGACGCACCCACCGTCACGGGCAGCACCACGAGCGCGGTGAGGCGACGGCGGGTGTCCGCGGTGCGCTGGGTCGAGGACAGGGTGAGCGACAGGGCCACCGCGAGGACGAGCACGTCGGTGTGCAGCCCGGCGGCGCCCTCCAGCACGAGGGCGGCGGCCCAGCAGAGCAGCATCGCGGTCATCGTCAAAGCCGCTTCGTACGCGTTGCGTATCAGTTTTGCGGTCACTCGTCCGATACTAAGGGCATCCAAGGGTATCCGCCGCCTCCTGATAGTAAGTAGTCGCGTACGATTATGGTCATGGACCCTCTCACCGAAGCCGCCCGCGTCCGCCGTGGCGTCATGCGTCTCAACCGTCGGCTGCGGCAGGAGCGCGGCGACGGGAGTCTCAGCGCCAACCAGCTGTTGGTGCTCGGCCACCTGCACCGGAACGGAACGGCCACCCCCGGCGAGGTCGCGGCGGCCGAGCGGCAGCGGCCGCAGTCGCTGACCCGGGTCTTCGCGGAACTGGAGGCGGAAGGACTGATCCTGCGGGAGCCCGGCACGGTCGACCGGCGGCAGTCCGTGCTGTCGCTGACCGAGGCGGGCCGACGTGCGCTGGACCGGGACATGGCCGAGCGGGACGCCTGGCTGTCGCATGCGCTGGCGTCGCTGAGCCCGACCGAGCGGGGCCTGCTGGAGCTGGCGGCGGCGGTGATGGAGCGGCTGGCGGACGAGGCCTGAACCGCCCCTGCGCAGGGGGTTGCCTCAGAACCCTCCGCCGAAGTCCCCGCCGCCTCCGAAGTCCCCTCCCCCGCCGTCGCCGAAGCCGCCCCCGAAGTCACCGGGGTCGAAGTCCGCGCCGGAGGTGTCTCCGCCCGCGTATCCGCCGCCGAAGTCGCCGTATCCGGTGCCGTAGTCGGCCGCGTACGACGGTGTCGCCATCATGCTGCCCAGCAGGGTGCCGACGAGCAGGCCCGGCAGCAGGCCGCCGCCGAAGTAGCCGCCCGCCCAGGGGCCGTAGGCCGGGCCCGCGTCCCAGTACGGGCGGCGGCCCTGGTCGGTGTCGACCTCGCGGACGACGGGGTCGCGGCCGTCGGCGAGGCGGGTGGCGTCGGCCGCGCAGACGGGGACCTGGCGCGGGGCGCCGCCCGGGGGCGTCCAGTCGGCGTCGGCGACGGACGGGCCGTGGCGGGGGTCGAAGAAGCAGGGCGGCCGGCGTTCGGGCAGCGGACGGCCCTCGCGGCGGGCGGCGAGCAGGACCAGCGAGAAACGGCCGTCCTCCAGCGCCTGCGTGACGGCACGCACGTCCTCGGGTCTACGGGCCTCGGCCATGGCCGACTTGGCCTGCTCGTAGGCGTCCAGCGCCCGTTCGTAGTCGGCGCGCATGGCGTCGTCGGCGCCGGCCTCCGCCGGATGGAAGTCGAGGCGGTCCAGTTCCTCGCCGAAGGCCGTGATGTCCTCGTCGACCACGACCCGCAGCCGGTCCAGCGCCGCCTGCTGCTCCGCGGCCCTGCGGCGCCGGCTCCGCCGTACCAGCGTGTAGGCGCCCGCGCCGCCCGCCACCAGCACCGCGCCCGCGGTGATCAGCGCGGTGTACGACACCCCGCCACCGGAGGAGGAGCCCCAGCTCGACGGGGCGGAGCCGCCCATGTTGGTGACGGCGCTGTTCGTGAAGTCGGTCAGCTGGGTCCTGGCGGCCTTGTCGCCCTGGACGCTGCTGACCAGGTTCTGTACGGCGGTGCGCGGCAGGACGGAGGAGTCGGCCCTCGCGTCGAAGCGGTCGCCGAGACGGATCGCGTACAGGCCCGTGATACCGGTGGCGGTGCGCAGGTTCCGGAAGAGGTCGGTCGTGGGGTAGCCGGCGGGGAGGACGGCGACGAAGAGGGGCTTGTCGGCGTCCTTGATCTGTTTCGCGAGGGCCTGCGCGTCGGCGGACGACAGCTGGGCGCTCGCCGCCGGGTCGACGTAGACCGGACTCCTGCGCAGAGACTCGGCGATCGTCGAGACGCTCGTGTCGGCGGAGGCCGGCGGGGAGCCCGCCGACAGTACGGTCAGGACGGCGAGCAGGGCCAGGAGCAGCCCCGGGAGGCTTCGGGTCCGTACGACGGCCTTCATGGTTCGAAGCTACCCGAAGCCTCCCAAAACTGGTCATCCGTTCAGGTGAAAGAGGCGATTGATGTCCTCCTCAGATGGCCCGGTAGGCCGTGATCAGCTTCTCCACGGCCGCCCCGTACCGTCCGGTGAGCGAGAGGTGGTCCGCGTCGGCGAAGGGTTTCGCCACTGCCTCGGTGATGGTCGTGCCCGCCTTCTGCTGGACGATCAGCCGGGCCTTGGCGACGAGCGCGCGGCCGGTCTCGTCCGCGCCCTTCTTCTCGGCGACGGCGGCGGCCGCCGCGAGCGCCTTCAGCGTCACCGCGCCTCCCTCGGGCACCTTGGTCAGGGTCGTCAGACCCCAGCCGTACGGGAACTGCGGGTCGTACGCCGTGTCACCGACGTTGATCGGCAGCTGCGCCTCGGACCTGGGCCAGGTGACCGGGAGTTGACCGGTGAAGGGGCGTTTGCCGTACAGCACGTCGGCCACCCCGTCGCCCTCCGTGCCCGGCAGCCAGGAGGCGACCAGGCCGTCGATCTCACCGAGCCGGTCACCGATCAGCTGGGGACGCCCGGAGACGATCAGCACCACGCACTTCATGGCCGCGCACACCTTGTCCACGGCGGCCCGGTCGGCGGCGGAGAGCTGCAGATCGTGCCCGTTGCCGACGTCGCCGACGCCCTCGGCGTACGGGGTCTCGCCCACGACGACCACGCCGACGTCGTAGCCGGCTGTGGGCGCGGAGGCGTCCTTGGAGTAGGTGACGTCTCCGTCCTTGCGCATTCCGGCGAGGATGGTCGTGCCCTGGGTGTGGGTGCCGGACGCGCCCTGCCAGGTGACGGTCCAGCCGCCGGTCTGGTTGCCGAGGTCGTCGGCGTTGGACCCGGCGACGTAGACCTTCTGGTCCTTCTTCAGGGGCAGCACGCTGTTCGCGTTCTTCAGCAGGACCTGTGACTCGGCGGCCGCCTGCCTCGCGACGGCCCGGTGCGCGGCGGAACCGATCGCCGCGGCGCCGCTCGTGTCGGCGTACGGCTTCTCGAAGAGCCCAAGGCGGAACTTCTGCGTGAGGATGCGCGACACGGCGTCGTCGATCCGCCGCTCGCTGATGCGGCCCGCCTGCACCTCGGCGACGAGCTGCGCGGTGAAGTCCTTGTACGAGTACGGCACCATCATCATGTCGACGCCCGCGTCGACGGACGTACGCACGTGGGAGGAGTAGTCGCCGGGGAGCTGGTCGATGGCGTTCCAGTCGCTGATCACGAAGCCGTCGAAGCCCATACGGCCCTTGAGCACGCCGCTGATCATGTCGGCGCGGGCGTGCATCTTCACCGGGCCCTGTCCGTCGCCGAGGATGTCGAGCGAGGAGTACGAGGGCATGACCGTACCGATGCCCCGGTCGACGGCCGTCCGGTACGGCGCCAGGTGGACGGCCTCCAACTGCTGCCGGGTGACCTTGGTGACGCCCTGGTCGATGGTGTACGTGCCGGTGGTGGACGAGCCGTACTCGGTGCCGCCGTCGCCGACGAAGTGCTTGGCGGTGGCGAGGACCTTGTCGTTGTCCTTCAACTTCCGTCCGTTCGGCGGGCCTTGGAGGCCCTGGATGACCGTCTCCATGTTCTGCACGAGCGCGGGGTCCTCGCCGAAGGACTCGTAGGAGCGGCCCCAGCGTTCGTCGCGGGAGACACAGAGGCAGGGCGCGAAGTCCCAGGGGATGCCGGTGGCGCGGACCTCGGACGCGGTCACCGCCCCCGTCTTCTCGGCGAGCCGGGGATCGCGGGTGGCGCCGAGGCCGATGTTGTGCGGCATGATCGTGGCGCCGACCAGGTTGTTGTGGCCGTGCACCGCGTCGACTCCGTAGATCAGCGGGATCTGGAACCGGGTTGCCTGCGCCCGCAGTTGGAAGCCGTCGATCATCTTCGCCCAGGCCTCGGGGGTGTTGGGCGTGGGCGTGGAGCCGCCGCCGGACAGGAGCGAGCCGAGAGCGTACGTCGCGATGTCGCCGCCGTCCCCGACGGCCCCGCGCTCGGCCTGGGTCATCTGGCCGGCCTTCTCCGCCAGGGACATGCGGGAGACGAGGTCGGCGACCCGCTTCCTGACCGGCAACTTGGCGTCCAGGTACGGCAGTCCGTGGGCGTCGATGACGATCTGAGGGGAATCGGCGGGAGGCTTGGCGCCGGTGACCATGAGCTTGAGCGGGATCGTCTTCGCGGACTCGGCCGACTTGTCATGCAGGGTCGGTACGTGGATGGTCCGCGTCGCTCCGGAGGCCGTACCGGCGGGGAAGGTGAGGGTTCCGGAGACCGGTGTGTAGTCCTTGCCGGGGTCCGCCGTGCCGCCCGTGGTCTCGTAGGTGACGGTCACCGGGTCCGCGACGGGGGCGGAGCCGGTGGTGGCGAGGGTGACCTGGACCGCGGCCGTACCGCCCGCCTTCACCGGGTACACGGCGGCGTCGGTCGTGACGTTCGCCCGCAGGGATTGATCGGCCTTCCCGTACAACTCGACGTCGTCCATGGCGAATCGGCCCTTGACGCCGACCGGGAGGGTGACGGAGTAGCCCCACATCCGGGTCAGCCCGAGGACGTGGTCGATGCCGCCGACCGGCTGGTAGTCGGTCCGGTAGACGAAGTCCGTGAAGGGGATCTCGACCTGTTTCCAGCCGGTGAAGTCGTCGGTGAAGGAGGTCGTCCAGAGTTCGGAGGCCTCGCCGTTCGCGCCGCCGTCCTTGATCTCGAAGGCGATCTTCTTGTTGTTGTCCTGGCCGTCCCACCAGAAGCGGATGCCCTTGTGGGCGGACCAGTCGTGGGCGGGTTCGTTGACGGCGTAGTCGTGGGTGAAGCCGCCGTAGCCGCTGATGTCGTAGGTGCCGGTGAGTACTTTTGCGCCCTCGGGGGCGTCGGATCTGGCGGTCAGCTGCAGCGTGGGCGGATCGTCGCTGTCGCCGCCCCAGGTGAAGATGCCCTCCGCGGGCTGGGAGGCGAAGGGGACCTCGCCCTCGAAGCGGTCGACGGGGACCGGGGGTGGATCGTCGACCGCCCGTGCCACGGCGAGGGGTAACAGGGCGGTGAGCAAGGCGGTGGAGACGAGCAGGGCGGTTCTTCGCATGGCCTTCCCTCAACTCTCTTGTCCCACAAACGACTTAGTTCACCTCGTGAGTTAACGAGTGGCGCAGGAAGCCGTCAAGACGGCCGACAGCCCCTGAACAACCGGCACCTACGCGTCCAGCGTGTAGAGGCAGTCGTCGCTGCAGGCGTGGACGAGACCGTTGGCCACCACCAGGGACCGGAGGTTGTCGCCCACCTTCGCCTGCCAGGCGACCTGGCCGTCGTCCGCACTGATCGCGCACACCGCCCCGAGTCTGGTGCCGAAGTACACCTTTCCGTCGACGAACACGGGTGAGGAACGGATGTCGCTGTCGGCGGTGACGCACCATCGCGCCTCGCCGGTGGTCGCGTTCAGGGCGTGGAGGTGACGCACACCGTCGGCGATGTAGAGGGTGTCGCCGTGGATCGCCGGCGTGCTCTCGAAGCCGCCGCGGGCGAGGTGAGGCGTCACCGACCAGCGTTGCTCGCCGGTGGCGGCGTCCAGTGCGTACACCCCGCGGTGAAGTCTTCCGCCCAGGTACAGGGTGCCGTCGTGGACCAGGGGCGTGACGGCCCCACGGACGGGGGTGGACCGCTGCCAGCGGACGGCGCCCGTGGCCGGGTCGAGGGCCCGGACCGTTCCCCTGTCGTCGACGACGTACAGCGTGCCGTCGGCCGGCACGGGCCCCGAGTAGTTCACGCCGCTGCGCCGGTACTTCACCCGCCAACGGCGGCGCCCGGTCGCCGCGTCGAAGGTACGGAGGTGGCGGCCGCCGTCGACGTGGTGAACCAGGCCGTCCGCGACGACGGGCGGCGTCAGCGAGACGACGGGGGTCCGCCTGCGCCAGCGGACCCGGCCGTCGGCGGTGTCGACGGCGTAGAGCCTGTTCCCGCCGTACCTGGTCTGGCCCGCGAGATAGACGGTGTCACCGGACACGGCGGGAGGGGCGAGGTGGCCGATCTCGGTGTCCCACCGGACGAATCCGTCGGCCGCGCGGACGGCCCACAGGCTGTCATGGCCGACCACGTAGACGGTTCCGTCGTGGACGCAGGGCACCGAGAGTCCGGGCCGACGAACGTCCACCAGCGCACGGTTCTGGTCCCTGTTCCCATGAGGAGCCCCCAACTGGCCTGATCAGGCATTCCGTTGGCGACACAGTACGGCGGAGCCCTCGCCGGACGAAGGCCCCCGTCCGAGAGACGGAGTTACTCCGCGGGCTCCACCCCGGCCCGCAGCAGTCCGTACGTGTAGGCGTCCTCAAGCGCCTGCCAGGACGCGGCGATCACGTTCTCCGCGACACCGACCGTGGACCACTCGCCGGAGCCGTCCGACGTCGAGATGAGGACCCGGGTGGTGGACTGAGTGCCGTGGACGCCCTCCAGGATGCGGACCTTGTAGTCGACGAGGTCGAGCTTGGCCAGCTGGGGGTAGATCTTTTCCAGAGCGACCCTCAGCGCCCGGTCCAGGGCGTTGACCGGGCCGTTGCCCTCGGCGGTGGCGACGATGCGCTCGCCCTTGGCGTAGAGCTTGACGGTGGCCTCGTTGGCGTGGGTGCCGTCGGGGCGGTCCTCGACGATGGCACGCCAGGACTCGACCTCGAAGTAGCGCAGCGGCCTGCCCTGGACCTCGGCGCGCAGGAGCAGTTCGAAGCTCGCGTCGGCCGCCTCGTAGGTGTAGCCCTTGAGCTCGCGCTCCTTGACGCGCTCGACGACCCGGCCGACCAGCTCACGGTCGCCGCCCAGGTCGACACCGAGCTCCTTGCCCTTGAGCTCGATCGAGGCGCGGCCCGCCATGTCGGACACGAGCATCCGCATGGTGTTGCCGACCAGCTCGGGGTCGATGTGCTGGTAGAGGTCCGGGTCGACCTTGATCGCGGAGGCGTGCAGGCCGGCCTTGTGGGCGAAGGCCGAGACACCGACGTACGGCTGGTGCGTGGACGGGGTGAGGTTCACGACCTCGGCGATGGCGTGCGAGATCCGGGTCATCTCGCGCAGCGCACCCTCGGGCAGGACCTGCTTGCCGTACTTGAGCTCCAGGGCGGCGACGACCGGGAAGAGGTTGGCGTTGCCGACGCGCTCGCCGTAGCCGTTGGCCGTGCACTGGACGTGGGTGGCGCCCGCGTCGACGGCGGCGAGGGTGTTGGCGACCGCGCAGCCGGTGTCGTCCTGGGCGTGGATGCCGAGCCGGGCGCCGGTGTCGGCGAGGACGGTCGAGACGACGGCCTGGACCTGGGCGGGGAGCATGCCGCCGTTGGTGTCGCAGAGGATCACCACGGAGGCCCCGGCTTCGGCGGCGGCCCGTACGACGGCCTTGGCGTACTCGGGGTTGGCGCGGTAGCCGTCGAAGAAGTGCTCGCAGTCGACGAACACCCGGCGGCCCTGCTCACGCAGGTACGACACCGTGTCGCGGACCATCTCCAGGTTCTCGTCCAGCGTCGTCCGCAGGGCCAGCTCCACATGCCGGTCGTGGGACTTCGCGACCAGGGTGATCACCTCGGCGCCCGAGTCCAGGAGCGCCTTGACCTGCGGGTCCTCGCTCGCCTTGGCACCGGCGCGGCGGGTGGCGCCGAAGGCGACGAGCTGGGCGTGCCTGAAGTCGATCTCCTGCCGGGCGCGGGCGAAGAACTCGGTGTCCCGCGGGTTGGCGCCGGGCCAGCCGCCCTCGATGAAGCCCACGCCGAAGTCGTCCAGATGCCGTGCGATGGCCAGCTTGTCCGCGACGGTGAGGTTGATTCCCTCGCGCTGCGCGCCGTCGCGCAGCGTGGTGTCGAAGACGTGGAACGAATCGTCGAGCTCGCTGGTTGCGGTCATGGTGTTCAAGGCTCCTGCTGTTGGATCCCGTCGGATCACGGTCGTTACCGGAATGACCGGCTCCACCGTCCTCAATGATCCCTCGCGCTTTGCTCCCGGCTGAAGGTGGGCCAGAAAAGCGAAAAACCCCTCGCGGGTGCGAGAGGTCTGCGCGCGGGTCGAGGACGACGGTGTCCACCCGTACCTGGTCGTACGTGGCGGTCACTGCGGACCGGCGCGCCTGCTGCCAATAATCATGGCGAACGAGAGCACGGTGGCAGTCTGGCACAACCCGCCCCCGTGTTCACTGTCCGTCTCAGGATGCGAGCACTGTGCTGATCACGGCAGGTCCGCGAGCAGGCTCTCGTCCAGGAACTCTCGTACATGGCCGAGAACTTGCGCCCGGTCCGTGCCGCGCAGGCCGATCGCCACATGGATGGAGAAGCCGTCCAACAGGGCCCGCAGCCGGGTCGCGTACCGGTCGGGGTCGACGCGGCGGAACTCCGCCCGCGACACCCCCTCCGCGATCAGCGCCACCAGGTCGCGGTGCCAGACGCCCTCGATGGCGGCCTGCCGGTCGCGGGCGGCCGATTCGGCGGCAGCGCTCTGCGAGCGGTTCCAGACCTCCAGCCAGAGGGTCCAGTGCGGGTCGCGGTGACCGTCGGGTACGTAGAGGTCGACGTATGCGTCGAGCCGCTCGCGGGCCGTGCCGCCGTGTGCCAGCAGCCGTCCGCGCTCGGCGCCCAGCCGGCCCTCGCTCCACTCCAGGGCCTGCAGCAGCAGTTCGTCCTTGGTGCGGAAGTAGTAGAGGAGATGCCCGCTGCTCATCCCGACCTCCCGGCCGAGCGCCGCCATGGTGAGCTTCTCCAGACCGCGCTCGGCGATCATGGCCATGGCAGCGGCGAGGAGTTGTTCGCGGGGCGGGGCGGGAGTGCGGCGCCGGGCGGTCACGTGGCCACCTCGGCCGTGTCCAGGACGTCGTCCGGGTACTCGGGCATCTCGTCCAGTTGCCGGACCGGCTCGGTCAGCCGGCCTCCACAGGCGGCACAGATCAGCACGTTCACCCGTACGTTCTACCTGACGGGGCTGCCCCGCGGGCCGTCACCGGACCTTCGGCTGCTGCTGGGTGATGCAGTGGATGCCGCCGCCGCCCGCGAAGATCGTCCGGGCGTCCACGAGGGTCACCGTCCGCTCCGGGAAGAGCCGGCGGAAGATCCCGGCGGCGATCTCGTCTCGCGGGTCGTCGAAGCCGCAGAGCACGACGCCGCCGTTGCAGAGGTAGTGGTTGATGTAGGAGTAGTCGGCCCAGTGGCCGTCGGCCTCCAGCACGGTGGGCGCCGGGACCTCGACGACCTCCAGGCTGCGGCCCCGCGCGTCCGTCTGCGCCCTCAGCAGCCCGATGACCTCCTTCGTCACCTCGTGGTCCGGGTGCGCCGGGTCCGGCTGGGAGTGCGCGACCACGACGCCGGGGCGCGCGAACGCGGCCACGATGTCGACATGGCCGAGGGTGCCGAAGCCGTGCGGGGGGTAGTCGCCGGTGAGGCCGCGGGGCAGCCAGATGGCCTTGCGGGTGCCGAGCTGGGCGTGGATCTCCGCCTCGACCTGCTGCTTCGTCCAGCCCGGGTTGCGCTCGGGGCCGAGTTGCACGGTCTCCGTGAGCAGGACCGTCCCCTCGCCGTCGACGTGGATCGCGCCGCCCTCGTTGACCAGCTTCGAGGCGTACGTCCTCGCGCCCGCGAGGTCCGAGACATACGCGGCGATCTTCGCGTCGTGCTCCCAGCGGGCCCAGCCCTGGGCACCCCAGCCGTTGAACGTCCAGTCCACGGCGGCGAGTTCACGCCCGTTCGTGAGGAACGTCGGGCCGATGTCCCGCATCCACGCGTCGTCCAGCTCGCGCTCGACCGTGTCGACGTCCGGGCCCAGCAGCTCCCGCGCCTGCGCCGACTGGCCCGGTCCGCACACCACCGTCACCGGCTCGAAGCGGCGGACCGCACGGGCGACCGACGCCCAGGCGGCGCGCGAGGCGGCGAGGTCCTCCGGGTCGCCGAAGGTCGTGTTGGGCCCCGGCCACGCCATCCAGGTGCGCTCGTGCGGGGTCCATTCGGCGGGCATGCGGAAGCCGTCGGCAGTAGCAGCCATGGAGGCAGTCCTTTTCAAAAAGTGTGTCACTTTTCGCGGAAGTGTCACAGAAAGTAGAGACGGTTCAGGGAGACGGAGTCGGCCGGCTGCGAGCGGATCGGCTCTCCGTCGAGGGTGACCAGACCGGTCCGCTGGTCGACGTCCACCGCTCCGGTACGGGAGTTGAGCCGCAGGTCGGCCGGTCCGATGCCGCGGGTGCCGCGCACGGCGACCCTTCTGCGCCGGGTGGGCATGGTGTCGTTGCCCTGGTCCAGGGCAGCTTGGGCGACGAAGGCGACGGAGATCTCGGCGGGCGTCGCGCCGTGCGCCCCGAACTGCGGTCCGAGGGCCAGCGGTTCACAGGTGTCGGTCGCCGCGTTCGGGTCGCCGACCACGCCGTACGCCGGGAAGCCGGACTTGAGGACGAGCTGCGGCTTCGCCCCGAAGTACTCCGGCCGCCACAGCACGATGTCGGCGAGCTTGCCGACCTCGATCGACCCGACCTCGTGCGAGAGGCCGTGCGCGATCGCCGGGTTGATGGTCAGCTTGGCCATGTAGCGCAGGACGCGCTCGTTGTCGTGCTCGTCCGGGGCGCCGAGCTCGGCCTTCATCTTCCCGGCCATGGCGAAGGTGCGGCGGACGGTCTCACCGGCCCGCCCCATGCCCTGCGCGTCGGACGAGGTGATGCCGATCGCGCCCAGGTCGTGCAGCACGTCCTCGGCGCCCATGGTCCCGGCACGGATGCGGTCGCGGGCCATGGCGGCGTCGCCGGGCAGGTCGGTCTTCAGGTCGTGGACGGAGACGATCATGCCGTAGTGCTCGGCGACGGCGTCCCGCCCGAAGGGGAGGGTCGGGTTGGTCGAGGAGCCGATGACGTTCGGGACACCCGCCATCTTCAGGACGTTGGGGACGTGCCCGCCGCCGCACCCCTCGATGTGGAAGGCGTGGATGGTCCGCCCTTCCAGCACCCGCAGGGTGTCCTCCACCGACAGGCACTCGTTCAACCCGTCGCTGTGCAGGGCCACTTGGACGTCGTGCTCCTCGGCGACGCGCAAGGCCGTGTCCAGGGCACGCGTGTGGGCGCCCATGTCCTCGTGCACCTTGAAGCCGCTCGCGCCGCCCTCGGCCAACGCCTCCACCAGGGGCGCGGAGTGCGAGGACGAACCGCGGCCCAGGAAGCCGATGTTGACCGGCCAGGCGTCGAAGGCGTTGAAGGCGTGCCGCAGCGCCCACGGCGAGTTGACGCCGACCCCCCACACCGGCCCGAACTCCTGCCCGATGATCGTGGTCACGCCGGACGCCAGCGAGGCCTCCATGATCCGCGGCGACAGCAGATGGACGTGCGTGTCCACGGCACCGGCGGTGGCGATGAGCCCCTCACCGGACACGATCGAGGTGCCCGTACCGACGACGACGTCGACCCCGTCGAGGGTGTCGGGGTTCCCGGCGCGCCCGATCGAGCAGATCCGCCCCTCCCGGATGCCGATCGACACCTTCCGGATCCCCTGCACGGCGTCGATCACCACCACATTGCTGATGACGACGTCACAGGTCTCCCGGACGGCCGCGGCCTTGAGGTGCAGCCCGTCGCGGGCGGTCTTCCCGAAGCCGGCGAGGAACTCGTCGCCGTACTGCTGGGAATCGGACTCGATGCGGACGGTCAGCCCGGAGTCACCGAGCCGGACCCGGTCGCCGGCGCGGGGCCCGTGGGTGGCGGCATACGCACGGGGGTCGATGCTCGCGTAGGAATCGTTGCTCATCGGTCTGCTCCCAGATAGCCGCAGGCGGCGGCCCTGCGCAGGGCCTCTTCCTTCGCCCCCGGCGCGTCCAGCGCCCCGTCGACGAGCCCCGCGAACCCGATCGCGACCCGCTCGCCCCCGATCGGCACCAGCCCGACCTCGACGCTCTCCCCCGGCCCGAACCGCACCGACGACCCGGCGGGCACGGCGAGCCGCATCCCGTAGGCCTGTTCCCGTACGAAGTCGAGGCGCGGGTTGGCCTCGAAGAAGTGGAAGTGCGAGGTGACGGAGACCGGCACGGTGGCGGTGTTCGTCACCGTCAGCCGCACGGCCGCCTCGGGCTCGGCATGCTCGGGGCCGGGCAGCAGCGCGCCCGGCGCCTGCTCCCCCAGCCCGCCCCCGCCGATCGGATCACTCACCACCGCGAGCCGCGAACCGTCGTCGAAGACGGCCTCCACATGCACCTCGGTGACCACGTCCGCGACGCCGGGCAGCACATCGGCCGGACCGAGGACGGACCGGGCGCGCTCGATGGCCTCGGCGAGCCGGGCGCCGTCGCGGGCGGCCTCGCAGACGGTGTCCGCTATGAGCGCGGTGGCCTCCGGCACGTTGAGCCGAAGGCCCCGGGCCCGCCGCGCCCGGGCCAGTTCGGCGGCCCCGAAGAGCAGCAGCCGGTCGCGTTCGGTCGGTGTCAGCCGCATGTCCATCCCTCCATTTAGAGCATCACTCTAAACAGACAAGCACCTTGGGGGAAGGTCTTGACGGCCAAGGCGTCAGGGGTCACATTGAGTGCCGCTCTAACCAACCGAAAGGGCCGTTATGCCGATCTCGATGGAACAGCGCGGAGTGGACACCATTCCCGACGAGGAACGCACCAGCGGGCCCCGCGACCTCGTCTCGATCCTGCTGGGTTCCAACCTCTGTCTGGGCGTGATCATCTTCGGCTGGCTGCCGCCGTCGTTCGGCCTGGACTGGTGGTCGTCGCTGAGCTCGATCGTGGTCGGCACGGTGGCGGGCACGGCTCTGACGGCGCCCTTGGCGCTGATCTCCCTGCGCACCGCGACGAACCTCTCCACCTCCTCCGGCGCCCAGTTCGGCGTGCGCGGCCGGCTGGTCGGCTCGGTGGTCGGTCTGCTCCTCGCGCTCGGCTACACGGCGCTGACCGTGTGGATCGGCGGGGACGTGATGGTCGGCGTGCTGCGGCGGCTGTTCGGGCTGCCGGTGGACGGAGTGGCGTACGCCCTGGTCTACGCGGTCCTCGCCGGGGCGACGGTCGCGGGCGCGGTGTACGGGTACCGGGTGCTGCTGGCCATGTCCCGGGTCCTGGCGATCGGCATGACTGCGCTGCTGGCGCTGGGCGTCATCGCCTACGCCCCGCACTTCACCACCTCGGCGATCCCGGAGACCGGCGGCTATCTGCTGGGCGGCTACTGGCCGACCTGGTTCCTGGCGACGGTGGCCGCGGGCCTGTCCGGCCCGATCGCCTTCATCACCCTGCTCGGCGACTACACCCGCTACATCTCCCCGGCCCGCCACTCCTCCCGCCGGGTCCTGCACGCGACCTGGCTCGGCCTGATCCTGGGCCTGCTGGTCCCCCAGCTCTTCGGCACCTTCACCGCGTACGCGGCCCGCGCGGCGGCTGACTACGCGGGCCCGCTGGTGACGGCGTCCCCCGCCTGGTACCTGATCCCGCTCCTGCTCTCCGCCTCCGCGGGCTCGGTCGGCAACGCGGGTCTGATGCTGTACTCCATGGGCCTCGACCTGGACGCGATCCTGCCGCGCGCATCCCGGGCCCGAGCCACGTACACCGTCGCGATCGTCGCCACGGCCTGCGTCTTCATCGGCCATTACACCTGGAACGCCCAGTCGGCGATGACGTCCTTCGTCCTCCTCCTGACGGCCATCGGCACCCCGTGGGCGGTCATCACCCTCATCGGCTTCGTACGCTGCCGCGGGGTGTACGACCCGGACGCCCTCCAGGTGTTCAACCGCCGCGCCCGGGGCGGGATCTACTGGTACCGGGCGGGCTGGAACGTACGGGCGACGGTGTCCTGGGCGGTGGGCGCCGGGTTCGGCCTGCTGGGGGTGTCACTGCCGTCCTACGAGGGCCCACTGCTGTCGCTGACGGGCGGGGTGGACTGCAGTTTCGTGTTGTCGGGACTGGTGGGCGGCCTGACGTACGTGTTCCTGCAGCCGAGGGCGGGGTTCGCATTTTCAGCCCGTCCGGCGTTTGAGGACGAGGCCGTCCAGGCCGAAACGGG
>NZ_JBFBBE010000128.1:0-5009 GCF_040682555.1 Streptomyces sp. NPDC051172 | reverse complement strand
TTTGCCCCCGCCGGGGGGGCGGTGTACTCTTTGCCCCCCCGCCCGGTTTTCGCCCCCCCCGCCCGCCCGGCCCTACCGGGGGGCCGGGGGGGGCGCGGCCCCCCAGTAGGGGCCACGGCAACCCCCGCTCAGCCCTCAGCCGAGAACATGCATCCAGCCGTGCTTGTCCTCCGCCGTCCCGCGCTGGATGTTCAGCAGGGCCTCACGGAGCTTGAGCGTGACCTCGCCCGGCTCGCCGCCCGCCTGCTGCCACTCGGCGCTCTCGCGCTTGACGGTGCCGACGGGGGTGATCACGGCGGCGGTACCGCAGGCGAAGACCTCGGTCAGCGTGCCGTTCTCGGCGTCACGCTGCCACTGGTCGACGGAGACGCGGCCCTCCTCGGACTCGTAGCCGAGGTCGCGGGCGACGGTCAGCAGCGAGTCACGGGTGACGCCCTCCAGGATGGAGCCCGTCAGCGAGGGCGTGATGATCTTGTCTCCGTACACGAAGTACAGGTTCATGCCGCCGAGTTCCTCGACCCACTTGTGCTCGACCGCGTCGAGATAGCAGACCTGGTCGCAGCCCTTGGCGGCGGCCTCGGCCTGGGCGAGCAGGGAGGCCGCGTAGTTGCCGCCCGTCTTCGCGTCGCCCATGCCGCCGGGAACGGCGCGGACGCGGTCCTCGGAGAGCCAGATGGAGACCGGCTTGACACCACCGGGGAAGTAGGCGCCGGCCGGGGAGGCGATGACCAGGAAGAGGTACTCGTTGGCGGGCTTCACGCCCAGGCCGACCTCGGTCGCGATCATGAACGGGCGAAGGTAGAGGGACTCCTCGCCGCCGTGCGCGGGCACCCATGCCTTGTCCTGCTGGACGAGGACGTCACAGGCCTCGATGAACGTCTCGACCGGAAGCTCGGGCATGCCGAGGCGGTACGCCGAGCGCTGGAAGCGGCGGGCGTTCATCTCGGGGCGGAAGGTGGCGACCGAGCCGTCCGGGCGACGGTAGGCCTTGAGGCCCTCGAAGATCTCCTGCGCGTAGTGCAGGGTCATGTTCGCCGGGTCGAGCGAGAGCGGGCCGTACGGGACGAGCTGGCCGTCGTGCCAGCCGCGGCCCTCGGTCCACTTGATCGTCACCATGTGGTCGGTGAAGTGGCGGCCGAACCCGGGGTTCGCCAGGATCGCCTCGCGCTCCGCGTCGGAGAGCGGCGAGGCCGAGGGCTTGAGCTCGATCGTGGGCGTCGTCATGAGTGGTTGTCCTTCACCGGTTGTGTGTGACGGGCCGCGCTCACGTCCGTACGGCCGGTGGCCAGTGCTAGGACGTCCGAGCATTCCCTCAATCCGCGGCTCCGCGTCCGATTATCGCAAGGCGGGGACCGTGGAAGAAACGGCGTGAAATGCGGCCCAGGGGATGATGGTGGCACCCGGCGGGGACACAGCGGAAGCCGCCGGGTGCTGATGCGACCCGGCGGCTTCGAAAGGGTTCGAGGAGCGGCGGGGTCAGCCGGCTACTCGTACGGCCAGCGCGTCGCCGATCTCCGACGTGGAGCGGGCGGGCCTGCCGGTGCGCTCGGCGAGGTCGGCGGCGACCGCCTCGTCGATGCGGGCGGCCTCGGCCTCGTAGCCGAGGTGGCGCAGGAGCAGCGCGACGGACAGGACCGTGGCGGAGGGGTCGGCCTTGCCCTGGCCCGCGATGTCGGGCGCCGAGCCGTGCACGGGCTCGAACATCGAGGGGAACTCGCCGGAGGGGTTGATGTTCCCGCTCGCGGCGACGCCGATGCCGCCGGAGACGGCCGCGGCGAGGTCGGTGATGATGTCGCCGAAGAGGTTGTCGGTGACGATCACGTCGAACCGGCCCGGGTCGGTGACCAGGTAGATGGTCGCCGCGTCGACGTGGATGTAGTCGGTGGTGACCTCGGGGAACTCCTTCGCCACCTTGTTGAAGACGTTCGTCCACAGGTGGCCCGCGAAGGTCAGCACGTTGTTCTTGTGGACCAGCGTGAGCTTCTTGCGGGGGCGGGCCTGGGCACGGGCGAAGGCGTCGCGGACCACGCGCTCGACACCGAAGGCCGTGTTCACCGAGACCTCGGTGGCGACCTCGTGCTCGGTGCCCTTGCGGATGGTGCCGCCGTTGCCGGTGTACGGACCCTCGGTGCCCTCGCGGACCACGACGAAGTCGATGCTCGGCTCGCCGGCCAGCGGGGTGGCGACACCCGGCAGGAGCTTCGACGGACGCAGGTTGACGTGGTGGTCGAAGGCGAAGCGGAGCTTGAGCAGGAAGCCGCGCTCCAGGACGCCGGAGGGGACGCTCGGGTCGCCGATGGCGCCGAGCAGGATGGCGTCGTGCTTCTTCAGCGCGTCGAGATCGGCGTCGGTGAGGGTCTCACCGGTGGCGTGGTAGCGCTGGGCACCGAAGTCGTACTCCTTGGTCTCCAGCTTCACATCCTGCGGAAGGACGGCGGAGAGGACCTTCAGACCTTCGGCCACGACCTCCTGGCCGATGCCGTCACCGGGAATCACTGCGAGATTGATGCTGCGAGACATGTCGGCACCCTACTCCCCGTCCCATGGGATGACACCGGCAGTCCGCCATACGGACATCCGCTCGGGCTGCGGCGCCGTTCCGCCACCCCCCATTCACCCTTACGCATGGCGGGCGTTGGGATTCGCTGGGAAATTCCCTCTCATGGAGATACCCGACTTCGGCATCCCGCCCCGGCTCGCCAGCCGGATGAGCATGGCCGAGCAGTACGAGTACCTGCGCGCCAAGCTGATCGGGCGCCGTACGCTGGTGACGGCGGGCGCGGTGGCGGCGGGCGGGGTGCTGAGCGGCTGCGGCGGTGGATCGGGAGCGCAGGGCACGAGGACTTCGGCGCCCGGAACTCCGGCGGTGCACGGCTCGGTCGTCTCCCCCTTCGGCCGGCATCTCGCCTTCGGCGCCGACCCGAAGTCGCAGCTGCGGGTCTCCTGGCAGGTCCCGCTGGCGGTCCGGAAGCCGTACGTCCGCATCGGCCTCGAGCCCGACGATCTGGACCGGAAGATCCAGGCCGAGGTCCGCGGTCTGCACACCCCGGGTGTGACGGGCGGGCGTCCGGCGCTGGAGCAGTACTACCTCCACGCGGCCCTGGACGGCCTGCGCCCCGGCACGACGTACTACTACGGCGTGGGTCACGAGGGCTTCGATCCGGCGGACGCGAAGCACCGCTCGACGATCGGCACCTTCCGCACGGCGCCGGCGTCCCCGGAGAGGTTCGTGTTCACGGCCTTCGGCGACCAGGGCGTCAGCCGGGCCGCGGCCGCCAACGACCACGTCATCCTGCGCCAGAACCCCGCCTTCCATCTGCACGCCGGCGACATCTGCTACGCCGACAGCAACGGCCGTGGCGAGAAGTCGGACGGCTACGACCCCGCGTTCTGGGACCTGTTCCTCAAGCAGAACGAGCCGGTGGCCAGGTCGGTGCCCTGGATGGTGACGACCGGCAACCACGACATGGAGGCCTGGTACTCGCCGGAGGGCTACGGCGGCCAGCTGGCCCGCTTCTCCCTCCCGGACAGCGGCTTCGACGCCCGCACGGCTCCCGGGGTGTACGCGTTCACCTACGGCAACGTCGGCTTCGTGGCGCTGGACGCGAACGACGTCTCGTACGAGATTCCCGCCAACTTCGGCTACAGCGGCGGCAGGCAGACGAAGTGGCTGGACGAGAAGCTGGCCGAGCTGCGGTCGGCGAAGGACGTCGACTTCGTCGTCGTATTCTTCCACCACTGCGCCTACTCGACCTCCGCGCACGCCTCCGACGGCGGGGTACGGGCTCAATGGCTGCCGCTGTTCGCCAGGCACCAGGTGGACCTGGTGATCAACGGCCACAACCATGTGTACGAGCGGACGGACGCCATCAGGAACGGCGGGGTCGGCAGGCCGGTGCCCATCGGTGCCTCGACCGACCCCACACGGGACGGGACCGTGTACGTCACGGCGGGCGGCGGCGGCCGCGATCTGTACGGCTTCCCGGCGGGCGTGAAGGAGAGCTACGAGGGGCACGTCACGCAGCACGACTCCGTCGACACTTTTCAGTGGACGAAGTCGAAGGCCTCCGCGGCGGAGACCGTGGAGTGGTCGCGGGTGCGCTACCGAGGCTTCTCTCTGCTCACGGTGGAGGCGGACACCGGTGCGAGGCCCACCCTGAAGGTGTCGGCGCTCACGGACAGCGGCGAGCGCATCGACCACTTCGAGGTGCGGCGCGGCGTGTGAGTCCGCGCCGCACCTCTGCGGGTGCGGCTCCCGGCTCGGTGGTGATGCCCGGCTCAGTGGCCGGTCGAACCACCGTTGTCCCTGCGGTCCAGGGCGCGCTGGAGGGCGGCTGCGGCGTTCTTGCGGTCGGACTCGCTCGTACGGGAGCTGTGACGGACTCGGCGGCGTGCGGTCGTCTCGGCCATGGGAAATCGACTCCTTCGAAATCCGGGAGCGCGGAAAGGGGTTACGAGACGCCGGATGGGGCGGGGAGCGGTGCCGCAGGGGTTGCCTGCACGGGGCGCGCTCACGACCGCCATTCGCTTGGTCGAGCGAGACGTTCGGCTCCTACAAAAGTAAGCGAGCGGGCCCGGTCTGTCTCCACAATTACTCGGACTTCCTACTATCTGAGACGGTGGAGTGGGTCACACGGCTCTGATCAGGTGTAATGTCGTTTTCTGCCGGACTCCAACCGAGAGAAGGGTGAGGTCATGCCCGACACGGTCAAGGCACTTCTCGAGGGCGGCCCGCAGGATCTGCCCGCCCGGATCGTCCCGGTCGACACCTCCGGACCGGACCTGAAGATCGAGCTTCGGAACGGCTACGAGCACTTCAGGGCGACCCCGCGTCACGCGAACACCCCGGAAGGCAGCCTGCAGGTGTACGAGTGGTGGGAGCGGACGGAGATGCCCGGCTAGGCCGCCGCCGACCCGACCGCCTCCCGGAAGTCCTTCGCGTCGTCCGTCCACACCAACTGCGCCTGCGCTCCTGCTCGGAACGCCCGCAGCCCCGCTGTACCAGCGGG
>NZ_JBFBBE010000127.1:0-24833 GCF_040682555.1 Streptomyces sp. NPDC051172 | reverse complement strand
ATCCGTATCCGCTCCGGGAAGCCATCCCCCACCACATGATCACGAGCCACAAGCCCCGGATCCTAAAGGATCACCCGGCAAGGAAGCGACGTTGGAGGGCTCCCAACGCGACGGATCGAGAAGAAGGAGAACAGCACAGTGGCGTCAGAAGGCAGAATCCTGGTCCACTTCGGCCCGGAACACGTCAGCGTCCACCGCTCCCAGGGCAGCGGACTGCAGCTCCTCACGAGGGAAGGGCTTCCGTTCGGAGCCGGCCTCGCTGGCGAGGCGTTAGCGGAGCGCGTCGGCGAGTTCTGCGCCGGGCTCAAGGAGTACGCCGAGGCCGTCGACAACAAGAGCACGCGGGTGCACGCCACCGGGGTCTTCCAGCAGCTCCCGCAGCCGGAAGCGGCCGCGCTGGTCAACAGCGTCTACGTCGGCACAGGCCTGTACTTCAACATCGTGGGGCCCGAACTGGAGCGGTTCTACCTGGACACGGCCGTGGCCGCCTGCGGTTCGAACGACATGCTGGAAGGCCTGACCCGGCGGGAGTTCCGGACGGCCGTCGTCTGCGGCAGCTTCCAGCAGTGGCTGGAGCCCATCGAGGGCACCATCGCCCGGCTGCGCGAGACCAGCACCGAGGTGCTCAGCCCCCGCAGCACCAGGATCAAGCCGGAGACCGAGGGCACCGACTTCATCCTCTTCGACTACCAGGACCAGCTGAAGAACGAACGCGACACCTGGCGGCACAAGTACGTGCACATGGACGCGTTCCGGCAGGCCGACGCCGTCGTCGTGTGCAACCCGGGCGGTCGCGTCGGAAGCGGCACCATCTTCGAGCTCGGCTTCATGTCCGCACTCGGCAAGAGGGTCATCTTCACCGAGGAGCCCCAGGGCGTGTCGGTCTCCTTCCCCTGCGAGGTGGGCCTGGGCGCCTGAGCCCAACCTGCTGAGGACTGCCGCACCCCACCCCGTTCCCGAATCTTCGCCCGGATCAGGTCTCGGTGAACGGTGCAGTCCCCGGAACAGGTCGCCTGCTCATCCTCTCTGTCCAACCCGGCCCCGCTTCTCGGCTACGAAGATACGGAAAGGACTCCCGCCGGTGGAACACATCGACATAGCACGCGACAGGCTGCGAGAGATCGTGGCGTCTGTCCTTGAGGTGGACAAGGAAGCCATCGAGCCTGGTGCCCAGTTCTACGAGGAGCTCGGCATGAGCTCCTTGGAGAAGACCGAGGTCGTGGTCGCGGTCGAGCGCGAGTTCGGAGCCCTGTCCGCGCAGGAAGCGGCAGCCTTCACCAGCCTCGACGCCGCGGTGGCCGTGCTCGGCGAGCGGGCGAGGAGCCGCCAGGGTGTCGACGTCGACTTGATCGACCGCCTGGTGGCGCGCCATGTCTCCGCCGGCCGGGGCGACCGGGCCAGCTACCTCGACCCCCAGGCCGGGGCGATCACCTACGCGGGCCTCCTGGAGGCAGCCCGGGGGTACGCGGGCGCCCTGCGGGCAGCACGAGTACCCGAGGGCGCCCGCGGCCTCCTGGTCGCCGACGACTCCGTGGCGACCGTGGCCGCCGTCCTCGGCCTGTGGTGGCACGGCTGCATCCCTGTGGTGATCAGCCCGGTGCTCACGGACGACGAAGTCCGCTACATCGCCGCCGACTGTGCCGCCGCGATGGTGCACTTGGACGCAGCTCCCGCGCGCCAGCGCGCCCTGGAGGAGCTGTTCACCACGACCACCCGCTTCGCCGGCGCCGACGTCCGCGCCGGCCTGGCGGCGGCCTCGGCCGGCCCCGCGCACCGCCCGCAGGAGGCCGGGCTCCCCACCGCGTGGAGTGCGGGGAGCGAGGCGCTCGTGCAGTACACCTCCGGCAGCACCGGCATGCCCAAGGGGGTGAGGCACTCGGCGGGCGCGATCGCGGCCATGGCCGACGGCGTCGGCACGGTCCTGGAGCTGACGCCCGATGACACCGTGCTGTCCAGCGCCCGCATGTCCTTCGGCTACGGCTTCGGCAGCTCCGTCCTGTGCCCGCTGGCGGCCGGCGCCCGCGTCGCGCTCATCAGCGGCACCGTCGACGTCCACTCCCTCGCCGCCGCGCTGCAGCACCACCGGCCCACCGTGCTGTTCTCGGTTCCACGGCTGTACGCGGCGCTGCTGAACGCCTCCGTGACGGAGCCCGCTCCCGGCAGCGTCGACTCCGTGCGGCTGTGCGTGGCCGCGGGCGAGAACCTGCCCGGTCCGCTCAGCGAGCGGATCCGCGCCGCATTCCAGGCCGAGCTGCTCAACGGCCTCGGCGCGACCGAGGTCCTCTATATCGTCGTCGGCACCTCGCCGAAGGAGGACCGGCCGGGGACCTTCGGGGTCCCGGTGCCCGGGATCACCGCGACCGTCCGCGCGGCGGACGGCACGCCCGTCGCCGACGGGGAGGAGGGCCGGCTGCACATCGCCGGCCCGACCGTCGCCCTGGGCTACATCGGCCGGCCGGAGGCCGCAGCGGCGACCTTCGCCGACGGCGGCGCCTACACCGGCGACGTGGTGCGCCGTGCGCCGGACGGTACGTTCACCCATCTGTGCCGCGCCGATGACGTGCTCAACCTGGGTGGCTACAAGGTCGTGCCGAGTGAGATCGAGAGCGTCGTCCGCGGTGTCGACGGGGTCCAGGACTGCGTGGTGGTCGGTGGCCGCGACGCCGACGGCCTGGAGCAGGCCGTGGCGTACCTGGTGGCCCGGCCGGGAACCGACGAGGCCGTGGTGCGGCGCGCGGTAACCGCCGCGATCCGTGGCGGGCTCGCCGCCTTCAAGCGCCCCGCCCGTCTGGAGTTCCTCGACGAGCTCCCGACCACGTCGACCGGCAAGGTGGCCGCCTTCGAGCTGAGGAAGGCGGCAGCCCGATCATGACCTGGGACATCACGGGCATGTCGGCCGTCGCCAACGTCGGCGCCACCCCCAGCAAGATCTTCGCCGCGCTGTGCGCGGGTCGGGAGAGCCGCAGGCCCCTGATGGCGTTCGACCCGGACAAGTACCGGGCGGCGTACGCCTACGAGATCGACGACCTGCCCGAGGGCGGCGGCGACCTGCCGCGGCGTGCCACCCGCTGGCTGACCACCGTCGTGCGCCAAGCGGCCGCCGACGCGGGCCTGGGCGAGGACCTGGCCCAGGTGCCCGTGCTGGTCGGGACGACTATGCGCGAGCAGCGCAGCCTCGAACTGTGGTGGCGCGATGGCGCGGACGTCGTGCTCGAGGACCTGCACTTCGGCACCGCACTGGCGGCGGCCTTCGGGGCGTGCACCACGTACACCTTCGCCAACGCCTGCTCCGCGTCGCTGTATGCGCTCGGCCTGGCCACCGACATGATCGAGGGCGGCCTGGCCGACACGGTCGTCGTCGCGGGCACCGACGCCGCTACCGAGGGCGGCTTCGGCACGCTCGACCGGGTGCAGAACGACCTCCCCGACGCGCTGCGCCCCTTCGACGTCACGCACAAGGGCATGCTGATGGGGGAGGGCGCGGCGGCCGTCGTCGTCCAGCGCGCCGGTACCGGGAGCGGGCCCGTGCACGCCCGGGTGCGCGGTGTGTCCATGGGCTGCGACGCCCACCATGCCACCGCGCCCGACCCCGACGGCATCACCCGCGCGGTGCTGGACGCCCACCGCAGAGCTGGGGTGCGGGCGAGCGACATCGACCTGGTGATGCTGCACGGCAGCGGCACCCCCCGCAACGACACGACGGAGGCGAGCGTCCTTCGCCAGATCTTCCAGGGCGCGGGCGCCGGTCCACGGATGACCGCCATCAAGGCGATGACCGGCCACACCCTGGGCGGCTCGGGACTGCTCAGCCTCGTCATGGCGGTGCTCGCCATGAAGAACGAGACGGTCCCCCCGATCCTGGGACTGACCGATCCGATCCCCGAGGCCGCAGGGCTGGGCCTGGTGCAGGGCAGCCCCACCGCCGACGACCTGAGCCTCGCTCAGATCGACGCGTTCGGCTTCGGCGGGATCAACGCCGTCGCGATCGTGGAGGCAGCCCGATGAACGCGACGAGCACCACGCACACGAGGAACCCGAACGCCCGGGAGGTCGTCGTTACAGGTACCGGCCTGGCGCTGCCCGGTGTCGCGACGTACGTCGACCTCCTCGGACCGCTGCCGGGCGAGGGCGGCTTCGACCCGGCCACCGGACTGATCGGACGCGAGCTGCGCCACAAGGACCGCGCGTCCCGGCTCGCCCTGCGCGCGGCCGAGTTCGCCCTCCACGACGCCGGTCTGACCGACGCCGACGCCATGTTCACGGGCGCGGCCGACTCGACCACCGTCGTGGTCAGCACCAACCTGGGCAACGCGGACAGCGTCTGCGAGGCCACCGACACCATCGCGACGGCAGGCGTCATGGGTCTCAGCCCCTTGGGCCTGCCCCAGACGTCAAGCAACGTCATCGCCGGCTGGGTGGCCATCCGCTACCGGCTGCGCGGCCCCAACCTCACGGTCTGCAACGGCGCAACGAGCGGGTTGGACGCCGTGGCCTGGGCCCAGAACCTCATCATCGCGGGGCGCGCCGAAGCAGCCGTCGTCGTCGGCGTCGAACCCGCCAACCACGTGGTGACGAAGGTCCTCGGCCAGCAGTCCACCGACGCGGCGGTCGCGGTCGTACTGGAACCCGCGGACGCGGCCGCTTCCCGGGGCGCACGGCCCCGCGCCACGATCACCGACTACGCACGGGCCCGGAACCTTGCCGCAGCGCTGGTCGGCGCCGGGGTGACCGAGGAGGGGCCCGTCGGACTATGGCTCGCGGACGAGGCGGAAGCCGCCGAGGCCGGGAAGAGCCATCTACTCGCAGCCCGCCGCCGGATCGACCTGGAATCCCAGCTGGGCCCGCTGTCCGGGGCGCTCGGCGTCCTGCAGTGCGCTGCCGCGGCCGCCTACCTGGAGGGCGGCGCCACCGGCAACGTTCTGGCCACGGCCGGAGGCCCGCGCCACGACGCGACGGCCGCCCTGCTGCTGACCCCGCCGCCAGCCCTTCGCCCATCCACGCAGGAACGAGGACAACAACACCCATGACCACGACGAGCGTGACCATCGAGGAGCTCCGCACCCTGATAGCCGTCGTACTAGAGACCGAGCCCGAGGAGGTCACCGACGACGCGCACTTTGCCCACGAACTCGACATCGACTCGCTGCTCATGCTGGAGATCTCTACTCGCGTGGAGAGCGCGTTCGGTGTCCCGGAGAACGCCGTGGCCGCCAGCGACGCCACCACCCTCGCCGAGCTGCACGCCTTCCTCACCTCGCACCTAACCCTCGAGACGCCGACTTCCCCGCTCATCCGCCCCAGGCCGGTGAGCAACCCAGCGGTGCGCCTGTTCCTGCTCCACCACGCCGGCGGCTCACACCTGCTCTACCGGGGCTGGGCGGAGCACTTCCCCGAGGACTGGGAACTGTGCATCCTTGAGGCCCCCGGCCGAGGCACCCTGCAGGCCCTGCCGCTGATCGACAACTGCGACCAGCTGGTCGACTACTTCCACGTCGCCATCGCACCGCTGCTCGACCGGCCCTTCGGGTTCTTCGGCCACAGCATGGGCGCACTGATCGCCTACCAGCTCACCCGCCGACTCCTCCACGAGGGGGAACCGCTCCCCACCTGGCTGGGGGTGTCCGCCTACGGCGCCCCGCGAGGCGACGCCGGCGCCGCCAGCAGCCCTCACCTGATGGCCGACGACGAACTGCGCGCCTGGCTGCGGAGCGGCGGCGGCAGCCCACCGCAGCTCCTCGACAACAACGACGTCTGGCGCAAGTTCGCCCCGGTGTTCCGCAGCGACTTCAAACTCGTGGACACCTGGACTCCGCCCCGCAGCGCCGAGCCGCTGCCCGTACCGCTCACGGCATTCACGGGCCTGCACGACAATCTGATCGGTGAGGACCGACTCGTCGCCTGGCGGAGGCTCACGACGGACTTCCGCGGACTCGAGAGGCACGACGGCGGCCACTTCTACCTGATGGACCACCAGCAGCGCATCGCCGCCGCCATCATGGCCGCGATGCGTTCCGCAGCTCCTTGAGCCCGCTCGCATCGCCACGCCACCTGCCGGACGATCAACTCCAGCGAGGTGCCAGCGGGGGTACGGGGCGAGTCCTCGGGTCAGGCGTCGGGGTCGACCTCGGGGTGCGTGAACCGCACGGGCCGGCCCAGCGACCGGGCGTAGGCGATCTCGGACCGGGTGCTGTCACCGATGTAGTCGCCGACAACGAGCACCTCATCAGCAAGCAAGATCTTCGACCGGTGCAACGCGTCGAGTCGAACCTTCAGCGCCTCGGCCTCGACAGGATCGGACCAGAGTTCGTGCGATGACTTCAGGTCGCAACCCGGCTTGACGACAATCCGTCCGGCTTCGGTCTCCCGCACATCGGCCTCAGCCATTTCGGCCATGAAACGAGTGGAGCCGCAAATCGCAACAATTCGTGGAAAGCTCAGCTGCTTCTTCGCCTCGGCCAGCTTTTCCTCGGGGGTGATCACTTGCGGGGATGACACTGATTCCTCCTGGTGGTACGGCCCGAGGGATGCCTGCGGAGACGAGAACGAAGGCGCCCAAGCTCATCTTTCGGTGAACGACGTGGACACCCGTGCGCTCGCACTTTATGCGAAGGGCATCCCTACCCGGCGCGGCGCCCGCCGGTCGGCTTTGCGCCCCGCCTGTGCGATGCCGAACTGGTCGCCCTCGCCCCGAAGAGCCGGTGTCGGTTACTGCGTTCATCGCCTCTATCAGCCGCTTCACGCGGCAAGGGGCCGCGGTGTCGGTTTGGTCGGCCGGTCCCCTGCCGTCGGCTGGTGGCGATCCCGGGCCGGGGCTCGGGTACTGCGACAACCCGAACGAGGGAGGCGCAATCAGATGACCGCGTTGACGACGCGTTGTCCGTCGGCGACCTTGTGGCCCAGGCGCGGCCCGCCGCGGCCCGCTGAGCCCCTGGCGGCCACGGTCCGTGCCCGCCACCGGATCGCCCCGACCACCTGGCGCCTGCCCATCATCTGACCGCTATTGCTGTGCGCTTTGACGAGGAGACCATGTCCACCGCATCTCAGCAGCCCACCTCCAAGCCTCTCGCCGCGCCTTCCCCGCCCGGCCGCACCGCGGAGGAGGAGCAGATCATGGCGGTCGCCGCCACGCTGGTGTTCGCGTACGGGCGGCACCCGGCAGACATCATGCGTATTCCGGAAGGCACCGCGACGGACAACTACGTCGTCGTGGACCAGGCGGGTCGGCGGCACTTCGCCAAGGTCTACCGCACTCGGGAACACCTGGACCTGGAGCGGACGTCGGTCGAACTGTCCGAGTACTGCGCAGACGGAGGTGTCGCGACCGCGCGGGCAATCCGCACGCGCGAGCACGAACTCATCGAGACCCAGGGCCGCCTGCCCATGTCCCTTTGGTCGTACGTGCCCCACACCGAGACCGCCGAAGGCGGCCTCACGGGAGCACGGTGGGCAGCCGCCGGCACAGCAATGGGCCGCCTCCACAGCCGGCTCGCCGCCCACCCCACCGCCGCCCCCACCATGGAACCCGGTGCCGCGGTGTGCGACGTGGCCGCCTCACGGGACCGCTTCGAGCACCTGATCCATGCGTACCAGCACATGCCCAGGCTCGGGGAATTCGAGACGTGGGCGCTTCAAGCGGCCCGTGAGCGACAAGCCATCTTGGGGGACGTCCAGCGCGCCCTCGCTTTGCTTCCACAGCTGACCGTCCAGGTCCTGCACGGCGACACGGCCGGCCCCAACGTCCTGTTCAAGGAGAAAGAGATAGCCGCGATCGTGGACTTCCGACCGCCCGCACCCGGGTACCTCGCCTGGGAGATCGCGCGTCTTGGCTGCGACCCCAAGAGCGTGCTGGACAACAGTGCGGAGAGCTGGCTCGCCGGATACACCGATCTCACCCTGGCCTACCGGGACGCCAACCCGAAGGCGTCCGTGAACGACCTCGTGTCCTCGCTTCGTGTCGGCTGTGCAGCCATGCTCTGCTCAGCCTTTCCTTTGTCGGTACCAGTGGAACGACCGCACATCGTCGACGCCGCTATGGAGGCCTACGGGCGGGTGCGGCACGAGGCAGCTCTGATGCTCCTGGACCGGCTCCCTGACATGGAGGAGGCCCTGCGTGACGCTCTTCGCTGAGTTCATGGCCCCCATTGCCGGCGTACCTCACGCAAGCAGCAACCCCGGACAGCGAACTCGCCTGTCCGGGCCCGCGGTAGCAGCAGGGCACTTAAGGGCCAGCCGAGGGCGCAGAGTCGGCGCGTCAAGCTCGGCATGGAGCCGGGCGGCGGCCGCGGTAGGTCAGGAGAGTGGGCTGCGATCATCTGGTGAGCTGGTCCACCCGGAGCAAGTCGTCGGGGCTGATGTGGATCGCGGCGATGTTGGCGAGCCACTGCATCCACACCGGCTCGATGCCGGGCGCGGCCTCGAACTCGGCGTCGGTGATGTGTCCCCGGGCATAGGCCACCGTCCGGTCTGCCAGCTCCTGCAGAGCATCGGGAGGGATCCAGCGGACGTTCTTCGTCTCGTGGGCGCTCGGGGTGAGGTCGCCGGTGACGGTGGCCCGGTAGACGGTCCATTCGTGGCGGTGACCGGTGCTGCGCGCGCCGGGAAGGCGGCGGCATGGGTTGTCCCGCCAGCCGCCGGTGACACGGGTGAGGCCGGTGACGGTGAGGCCGAGCTCTTCCTCGACCTCGGCGCGGGCCGCGTCCTCGGCGGTCCCGTGGTCGTCGATATGACCGGCGGCAGGTGCCGTGCCAGGTGGGAAGGTGGCGCGGTCGAACATCAGGCAGCGGCCTTGGTGATCGGTGATGACGATGCCGACCGAGGTGTTGTCGCAGGTCTTCATGGTCTCGTTCCCGGTGAGTGCTGGAGGTCAGGCGGTTACGAGCAGAAGATGGCGAACCTCGCCGAGGCCACCGCCGGGACCAAGCCGGACGACGTCACGGTGACGAGTTGGCTCGTGATCGTCGCCGAGCTCCCGGAGGAGGCGTGACGCCGATCGCGCCCGCCCCAGTGCCTTCTGCAACGGGATGTTCCCTGCCCGTTAGCTGGCCGCCACGAGAGCTTCCGGTGGTGCAGGGGTTACCTGATTCCGGTCGATGTGATGACCGCCCGCGCGATCCGGGATCCGACGAGGCGCTCCGCCACATCGAGTGGGTACCAGGCGGCGCCGGTCACCTCGGATTCCTGGATACGTCCGACCTCGGCGTCGCCCGTCGCGAAGGCATAACCGATGTCCAGGTGGTAGTGGTCCGGCTCGTCCTTCGCGGGCCTGGCCGGCACCTGGCCGAACTCGAGATAAGCGGGGTGCGCCGAGACGGGGACAACCTGTTCGGGGTCGATGCCGGTCTCCTCGGACAGCTCCCGCATGGCTGCGCCGATCAGCGTCGTATCGGTCGGTTCAAGATGACCGCCTGGCTGCAAAGTGATCCCGTACGCGAGGTGTTCGATCAAGAGGACCTCGGTGTGGTCCCGAACCAGCAGCGCGCCGGCGGTGACGTGCATCGGGAAGGTACGCCGCGAGGCGAACCCTCGGCCTTCGGCCAAGAGCCGCAGCGGCTCGCCCAGTTGTCCGGCCTCTTGCGGGTAGCGCTCCAGATAGGCGGTGAGCACTCCCGCGATTTCGGAATCAGTGATCGCCACAGGTTATCGCCCTCAGCTCAGCCCGAAGATGGGTTCCGCCGGGATGTGCCGCTCGAGGGCGGCCATCAAGCACGTGCACAGTCAGCTCCACGAGGGTCGTGCCGTTCCGGAAGCCCCGCACTCTACAAGCCCGACGGGCCCCATACGCACCAACGTGCCCGTTGGCGTGCGGCGCTTGCGAACCTCGGCGATTCGGCCAACCGCCTTTGGTGTCAGTGCCGTTGCGCGAGCTGGGTCGGTGCAGCTTCCACGGTTCCTCGAACGCTCTATCCCGGGACTTCAGGACCGACCGAAAGACGTGTGTTCGATATCAGGGCTGTGTCGTTGAGCCTCGCGAACCAGCCGTGACCGACCGACAGGGGGATCGACTTGACCTCGGGCAGCACAGCCGCACAGCCGAGCACGGACGAAGCGGAGGGGACTCCACCGGACAGCGGGGGCGCGGCGCAGGAGGAGGAGTTCCAGTACCGGGACGAGTCCCGGCTCCAAGCCGGCGCGCAGATGACGACGACCACGATGGCACGGCGCCTGCCCGTGCTGGTGCGAAGGTCGTTGCGGATGGCGTGGCAGGTGGACCGGGGCGCGACGGCCGGGCTTCTCGCGTGCCAGATCGGCACCGGCGTGCTGGCCGCGCTGGGCCTGTTCGCCGTCACCGGCACCCTCACCGCGCTGATCTCCTCCGGCGACATCACCGAACGGCTGAGGGAGGCGGCGCCGCAGCTGGCCGTCATCGCCGTGGCTGCCGGGCTGCGGGCCCTGCTGGGGGTCACGGTGACCTGGCTGACCGGGCGGCTGCGGCCGGTGCTCGCCCGGGCCGCGGAAGTCAGCATGGTCGAGGCGGCTCTCGGCGCCGAGGCCGCGGCGAACAACAAGCCGGGGTACAACGACCAGTACGACATCGCCGACCGCGGCGCCCAGGTCACCCCCGACCTCGTCGAGGAAGCCCAGGACGTGCTGGCCGCCACGGCGACCCTCGCCGCCGGTGCCACGGTCCTTACCGTGATCCACCCGGTTCTGCTGCCTCTGCTTCTCCTGGCGTGCCTGCCGCAGGCCGCCGCGTACGTGCGCGCGGCCCGCGTGGTCTATCTCGCGGGCCTGGAGACGTCGGGGCGCCGCCGGATGCTGCACAAACTGCGCTGGCACATGTCCTACATGGAGTCGAGCGAGGAGATGCGGGCCTGCCTGGCCGGCCCGTTCCTCCTGGGTCGTTATCGGCGCCTGGCCGCCTCCGTCAACGTCTCCGAGCGCGAGGCCGCGAACACCGGGGCCTGGATGGGCCTGGCCGGCGCGGCGGCCGGCGGAGTCGCCTCGGCGGCGGTCTGGGCGACTCTGCTGTGGCTGCTGGTCTCCGGCCGGATGGACCTGGCGGCAGGCGGCGGCGCGGTCTTCGCCTTGCAGACGGCGACCGGTTCCGTGCGGGGCATCATCAATGGCGGGGCCCGGCTGGTGCGCACCGGCTGGTACGTGCAGGACTGGCAGAACTTCATCGACAACGCGCATGGGCAGGCGATGGTGGCCTCCCGTGGCTCCGAGGTGCTGTCGGCGCCGCCGGAGCGGTTCGAGGTCCGCGATGTCACCTACCGGTACGACGGTGCGGTCAAGGACAGCCTGACCGGGGTGTCGCTGAAGGTACGTCGCGGGGAAATCGTGGCACTCGTCGGGGAGAACGGGTCCGGGAAGACGACCCTGTCCCGGCTGATCTGCGGGCTTCTCCTACCAACCTCCGGGGAAGTGGCCTGGGACCACAAGAGCACCGCCCGGCTGGAGCCGTGGGAGGCGTGGAAGAACGTAGCGGTGGCACCGCAGCGGTTCACCTACCTGCCGCTGACGCTGCGCGACAACGTCACCCTGGGGCAGGGCGACACCAGTGACGCCGCGCTCATGGCGGCCTGCGAAGCCTCCGGAGCCGCGGACATGCTGCCCGCCCTGCGTTCCGGCCTCGACACCCTCCTGACCAGCGAATGGTTCGGCGGCCACCAACTGTCCGGCGGGCAGTGGCAACGCGTCATCTTGACCAGGGCATTTCACCGGAAGGCCAGCCTGTTGGTGATGGATGAGCCCACGGCCGCGCTCGACGCCCGAGCTGAGCACCACGTCTTCACCGGCTTGCGGGACCTGGCCAAGGACCGCGCCATCCTTCTGATCACGCACCGCCTGGCCAACGTTGCCGTGGCCGACCGGATCGTCGTTCTCGACCAGGGCCGCCTGGTCCAGGAGGGGACGTATGCGCAGCTCACCCGCGAACCCGGGCTCTTCCGGACCCTGTGGGAACTGGAGCAGCGCACCGGCGGGGCGCCCGATCCGATCTAGGATCCGCGGATTCGTTAGCAATTCCGCGTGATCATGAGCACTGTCCTTGCAATTCCGCGGTTCGGTGAGCAATGGATCTTGTGACCTGCGGTTTCTACACGACACTCGACCGCGAAGACCGTGCGCACCACGCCGGATTGCTCATGATCCGGCGACGGGCTCCGTCATCAGCAGTGCTCACCGCTGCCGGCACCGCAAGTCAGGAGCCCGCGAATGCTCACGAATCCGCGAAACCTACATTCGACCTGATCCCCGCCCGCAGTCCTGAACCGGCTACGGCCGTCCACAACTGCCGGGGTCGGCCGACCCGCCGGCCTGGTCGGCCGATCCGGCACCCCGACGAGCAACGCGACCGACACCCCCGGGAGGAACCGTGTTCCCCGATCTCACCGAATCTGATGGCGGTAGGCCCTGCCGCTCCGCCGTCCCGCGCCCGGGCGCGAGGTGTGCCGGATGAGCTCGACGAAGCCGCTGCCCGCGGCCCTGAAGCGTTGGGCGGAACAACGGATCGGCCCCGTCGTGTCCGTCCGCGACGCCTCGCACGACTGGGACCGCTCCCGGGTGTGGGACCTGGAGGGCGAACGCGGGGTTCACCACTACCTGAAGGTCTCGCCCTCGGTGAAGTTCTTCACCCGCGAGAGCCGGGCCTACCGTCATATCGTCCCCGCACTCGGCCACACCCGGGCGCCCCACCTCATCGACAGCCGCGCCCAGGACCTGGCCCTGCTGCTCACCGCGGTCCCCGGCGCTCCCGCGAAGGAACTCGGCTTGGACGCCGCCCAGTGGCGGACCGTGCACCAGCAGGCCGGAGCACTCTGCGCCCGGCTCCACGAGGCGGGAGAGCTCGACCGCGGCGACCGTGCGGAGGCCGAAGCCTCTTTGTCCGCCGCCGCTGACGGAGCGGAGAAGTACCTGGCTCGCGTCGGGGACCGGCTCGACCATGACGAGCAGCAGTTGGTCCGGGAACATGCCGCACGTCTTCGCCGCGTCGGCCCGGTACCCGTTGGCTATGTCCATGGCGACAACCAGCCGAGGAACTGGCTGTGGTCCACGAGCGGGCTCGCCCTCGTCGACTTCGAACGCGCCCGGCCGGCCGCCCGCGTCCAGGACTTCGTCATCCTCGCGACCACCCAGTGGGCCGACCATCCGGACCGCGAGCAGGCGTTCCTCCGGTCCTACGGGCGGGAGTTGTCCGACGCTGAGCGACACGCGCTGCGCTGCCTGAGCGCGCTGGACGCGGTCAACTGCCTGGCCTGGGGCCCGGACAACGGTGACGCCGAGGTCACCGCCCGCGGTCGGCGGACCCTGGACCGGCTCCTGAAGGAGGCCCGGCCGTGAGCGCCGTACACCGGAGTATCGGGAACGTCATGGTCCTGCTCCAGCGTCCCGCCGACGGCCGAATCCTGACCGTCCGGCACCAGGCAACATCGTGGCACTCCCCTGGAATGCTCACGGTCGTCGGAGGACGCCTCGAGGATGGCGAGTTCCTCGACGAGGGAGCGGCGCGCGAGCTCGCCGAGGAAGTCGGCATCCACATCAGCCCGGACCGCCTGCGGTTCTGTCAGCTGCTCCACTTCCACGCAGCGGACGGTGAGCGGGTGATCGGCGCCGTCTTTACCGTGCGGGAGTGGGAAGGCACCCCGTACAACCGCGAGCCGGGCACGCACACCGAGCTGGTGTGGGTCGACCCGGCCGCTCCGCCGCCCGACTGCCACCCCTTCACCCACGCGGTGCTGGCCCACTTCTCCACCGGCCGGCTCTACGCCAATGTGATCGCCCCGGAACTGCTGGACGGTGAGGCCGGGTGACGACCTCCACCCAGACGGCCAAGGCCGCGAAGGCCACCTCGCCGGATCTGCGCCGCTTGGTCGCCAGCGAGTGCGCGAGCCTGTCCGGATCCGCAGTCAGTACCGTCGCCCTCCCCACCCTGGCCGTACTGGAACTCCACGCCTCCACCACACAGATTGCCGGGCTCGCCTTCCTCGGCCAACTGCCGAACGCCGTCGTGGCGCTCCCGGCCGGCGCGCTCTCGGACCGGTACGCCAAGCGCCCCCAGATGATCGCCGCGGACCTCACCGCCGCCGCGGGCCTCGCGACCATCCCGGCCGCCGCCTTCGCCGGGGTGCTCGGCATCGGCCAGTTGTACGCGGTCGCCGTAGTCCTGGGCATCACCAAGATCGTGCACGATGCGGCCGCCATCAGCTACCTGCCCGTCCTCGTCGAACCTCACCTGCTGCAGCGCGCGAACTCCCGGCTCGGCGCGGCCTCGTCGGTGGCCGACAGCGCGGGCAGCAACGCGGGCGCCGCGCTGGTCGGCGCCGTCGGCGCAGCCCGCTCTGTCCTCGTCGACGTCCTCTCCTACCTCGTCTCCGCTCTTCTCGTGTGGCGCATCCGCACCCCCGAGCCGGTCGCCGCTCCATCCGAAGGCCGTCGGACCCTCGCGCGGGACATCGGTGAGGGCCTGCGCTACGTGGTCGGGCAGCCCACGATCCGCACGGTGATCGCGGCCCTGTCCACACTCAGCTTCGGCCTGGCGGTCATGAACACGTACTGGGCGTACTACCTGCTTGTCGCCGACCTGCACGTATCCCCGACGGCGTTCGGCGTGATCATGGGCGTCGGCGGCGCGGGCAGCCTGGCGGGGGCGCTCCTCGCCCCACGCATCGCGTCCCGATTCGGCATCGGACCGACGATCATCATCGGGTTCGCGGTGAGCCCGCTGGCCCAGATCCCCCTTCTGCTCGCCGGACCCGGACTGCGCTGGCAGATCGCGCTCGCCGGGACGCTGGCCGTTCAGCTGTTCTGGGCCACAGCCTCCGGGACGAGTCAGAGGTCCCTGAGGCAGATTCTGTGCGAGCCCCGCTTCCAGGGCCGCATGCAGGCCGCGAGCACCACGGTGACCGCCGGAGCCCGGCCCCTCGCCGCCGCGGCCGCCGGCGCCCTGGTCCTCTTCCTCGGCGTACGCGGCACCCTCACCGTCGGGGCGGTCCTCCAGATCGTCCCCGTGATCCTTCTGCTCGCCTCCCCTGTCCGCGCCCTGCGGGACATGCCCGTCCCGCCCGCGCGCACCGCCGTGCCACCCGCCCGTGAAGGAGCCTCATGACGACGACCGCGACCGCCGCGTACTGGGAACCGCTCTGGGCAGGAGGTCGTAGGTATCGGCAGCTCGACGGCCCCGAGAACCGGCTGATGGACCAATACCTCGGCCCCGGCCGCGGACGCCCGGCGCTCGACATCGGCTGCGGCGACGGCGCCCTGGCCCGCCATCTTCACCACGAGCTCGGATACCGCACCACTGGCATCGACATCTCCCCCAGCGCCGTCGCACTCGCCGCCGCCCACGACGACGGCCCCGCCCCCGGTCCCGTGTGGCGGTGCGTCGACATCACCACCAGCGACCTCACGGCGCTGTCGGAGCCCGCGTACGCGGTCATCACCTGCCGCCTGGTCTACCGGTGGATGGACGACAAGGCGGCCTTCCTCAACCGCGTCCGCCACCTCCTTGTCCCCGGCGGGACGTTCTGGGTGGTCACCGAGATCGCCGGACGCCGCGAGAGCACCGACCCCCTCCACGGTCTCGGGATCAGCCCCGCCGAGGCCGAAATCCTCACCGCCGGCTGGTCCGCTGCCCAGGCCGCCGACCTCGACGTGCTCCGCTGCTACGCCCTGCGCCCCTGACTCCCACTCACCCCTTTCCGCTGGAGGACTCGGTGACCACCGAGAAGGACACCCTCGACATCTGGAACACCTACGGCACCCACCAGTTGACCAGAGGACTTCAGCTGCCGGAGCTGGACCGGTGGGACTGGGGAATCCCGGACATCGGCCCCGGCATCAGCGTCCTCGGCGAGGTGGCGGGACTATGTGTCCTCGACCTCGGCAGCGGCCTCGGCCGGCACGCCGCGCACCTGGCCACCCTGGGCGCCGAGGTCACCGCCGTCGACGCCTCACCCGCCCAGCACCAGCGCGCCCTCACCCGCTACCCGGACCACCCCGGCCTGCACCTGGTGTGCGCCGACGCGGTGGCCCACCTGCGTGCTGCCGACCCGTACGACCTGATCTACTCCGTCGGCTCCGTGCCGTACCTGGACCCGGACCGGCTGGTGCCCGCCCTGGCCAACGGGCTCAAACCGGGCGGACGCCTGGTCTTCTCCGCGCTGCACACCAACTCCGGCGGCGCCGGGCCCTCAACCGAGGTGACCCCGCGCCCCGAGATCCTGCGGCTGCCCGGCACGACCGAGGACCACCCGGTGAACATGTGGGTCCTCAGCGTGCAGCTCTGGGAGGACCTCCTGGTCCAGCACGGCCTCACCCTGGAAACGGTCACGGCGATCGACTCCCCGACGGCGGACAACGCGGTCTCCTACCGGCTGTACACGGCCCGCCGTCCGGAACGCGTGCCCAGCCGCCCCCGCAGCAGCGCACCTCCTCCGCCAAACACCGCCCTCGGAGTCGGCGTGATCGTGCACGGCCCGGACGGCATCCTGCTCGGCCAACACCGGCGCCGTACCTGGGAGCTTCCGCCGGCGGGACCGTCGAACCGGGCGAGACCTTTGCCGAGGCCGCTGTTCGCGAGCTCCGCGAGGAAGCCGGCCTCGTGGCCGAGCCCGACGGCGTACAGGTGCTGGGCACGCTCCTGGACCGGGTGGGCGACGTCGTACGGCTGACGGTGCCCGTCCTGGTCACCCGCTGGTCCGGCATTCCCCAGCAACGAGAGGAGGCCATAGGGTCCTGGCGGTTCTGGCCTCTTACCGCGCTGCCCCAGCCGCTGTTCGTTCCCAGCGCCCAGTGCCTGATCGCCTGGGACGCCACCCTCCCGCTCGATCACCCGCCCGCCCACTTCCAGCCGTACGCCTCCCCCGGCCGGTAGGCCGCCACCGACCACGCCCGCGACCGCGTTCGCCAGAAAGGGCCTTACCCGTGCCTCCGTCCTCTTCCGCGCCCCGGCCTTCCCTGCTGGGCGTCTTCGGCCATCCGGACGACGAGTCTCTCCTGGCCGGCGGCATCCTCGCGCAGCACGCCGCCGCGGGCGCCGCGACCGCCGTGGTCACCGCCACCTGGGCGCCCGACAGCCACCGGGCCGGTGAACTCGCCGACGCCCTGGACATCCTGGGAGCGGGCACGCCGCGCATGCTGGGATTCGCCGACGCCCGCATCCCCGACTCCGCGCCCAACCGGCCCCGGCTCTGCGACGCCCCGCTGGAGGAGGTGGCGGGGCTGATCGTCGAACACATCCGCGCCGTACGGCCACAGGTCGTCGTCACCCACGACGCCTACGGCCAGCTGACCGGCCATCCGGACCACCTCCGCACCCACCAGGCGGCCCTGCTGGCGTTCCACGCCGCGGGCCTGGAGCACCTCTACCCGCAGACCGGGGAGCCGTGGCAGCCCGATGCGCTGTACGCCGCGACGCATCCGGATTCGGGGGTGGGCGAACTGGGTGTGCTGTTGACGCGGGTCGGCAAGAAGGTACTCAGCGTTCCGGACGAGCACGTCACCGAGACGGTCGACGTGAGCGACTGCACGGACCTGAAGTTGGCCGCGATCCTGGCGCACCGCAGTGAAGCGGCGCGGGAGCGGCCCCTTCCCGGAATCCTGTCCCGGCTTCCCGCAGCGGAGCGGGAGTCGATCATCGCGACGGAGTACTTCACCCTCCTTGGCAGGAGGCCGGCGCCGGACGGGGCGGTCCCCCGGCTATCACGGTGAGCTGCTGCCGAGGGCCTTGGTCATAGCCCGGTTGACCCGGGGGTCGCGTCCGGCGACGTAGGAGGGACAGAGGTGGTAACCGGCGCGGTGGTAGAGGGCAAGGGCGACCGAGTTGCGCCGCCCGGTCTCCAGCATGATCCGCGTTGCCCCGCGGCTGGCAGCGTGCTGTTCGAGGCGTTCGAGGAGGTACCGGCCGATTCCGTGGCCGCGGGCGACGCCAGAGACATACATGCGTTTGATCTCCGCGGTGTGCTCGTCGAGAAGGCGTACGCCTCCGCACCCGACCGCCTCGTCGCCGACGTGCGCGATGAGGAACAGGCCGGCGGGCGGGTCAAAGTCCGCCTCGGGGGTGGCGTCCGGGTCATCGGCAAAGCCATAGAGGCCGAGCTGTTCGGCGCGTAGAGCCTGGGTCAGGCGGCGCGCGTCCGGGTGGTCGTAGGACGCAGCGGTCACGGAGGGCGTCAGGCGTATCGCGGCCGGGGCGTCGGAGGCGGTGGGCACGAAGGACATGAGGCCGATAGTGCCCTGTCGACGGCGGTGAGCGCACGGGTGCAGGTGCGCGCATACGGACGCCTGCTGAACGACGGATCTGGCGCGGGAGGCTACGCCAGCGTATGGGACCGAACCCCGGGGGCCGCCGCCGACTGCGCCATGGTCTCGGTCAACCAGCCCGCAGCCGGTCCAGGAGTTCGCCCACGCCGGCGACGCCCGCATGCTGGGACAGTACCGGCTCCAGATCCCTGATCATGGTCACGCACCGGGGGGCGTTGATCCGGGTGGCCAGGTCCAGGGAGCGCGTCGCGGTGGCTGCGGCGATCTCCGGATCACCGTCCTGTAGATAGGTCTCGGCCTGGTAGGTCAGGAACACGGCACGTGTTTTGGAGCGGTGATCGGGCAGCAGGGCAATGCCCTCGTCCATGAGCTGGTGGGCTTGTCGGCGCTGGACAAGTTCGGCGAGGCAGCGTCCGCCGTCGGCGGCAAGGTCGGCGTACGACATCCACGAACACCAGACGGGCGGCGGGTCGTACGACGGGGCGTCCAGCGCCTTCTCCGCGGCGGTGAGGGCCTGGCGGCACCGGCCGCCCTCGTCAAGTGCGGCAAGAGCGCGGGCCTGACGGAGGTGGAGAAGAGACCGTGCGGTGGGGTGCTGGGTGCGGGGGATGGCGTGTTCGAGGATCGCGGCCGCGGTGCGCGCGTCCTTGAGCCACAGCATCTGATAGGCGAGATCGGAGAGGATGCCCGCGCCGAGGTCGCGCTGCCCGGCGGTGTGGGCGTTGTGCAAGGCGGCGTGCCAGAAACGGCCGGCGGAGGCATGTCGGCGTTCGTCGAACTTCTGCCAGGCGATGGCCTGGGAGAGGGAGGCGGCCAGGGTGTGGAGCCGTTGTTCAACGGGGCGGGTGTAGCGGCCTTCGCTGATGATGTCGGTGACCGTGGTCAGGTGTTCGCCCAGCAGGCGGCGGGTGCGTTTGCGGCGCTGGGTGGCCAGGTGGATCAGCTCGGCGCCGGTGGTCTCCAGCCAGTCGAGCAGTTCGGTGTCGACCGCGAGCCGGGCACCCCAGCGGGGCGGCGGCCCTGATTCGGTGACGGCCCACTGGTAGGCGAAGGCAGCGAGGGCGCCGCTGGTGTAGGCGATGAACGACCGGCGGTCCAGGGAGGTCATCAGGGCCTCTCGGAGGGAGGGGACGGCGTTATGCGGGCCGAGTGGCAGCGGCTTGTCCTGGCCCGGGAGCCAGTTAGGCCAGCCGAGATGGGCGACGGCCGCGTAGTCGATGCCGAAGACCTCGGCGATGAGCGGCTGGGACTCTTCCTCGTCGGGGGTGGCCCGGCCGGTCTCCCACTTGGAAACCCGCGACCCTCTGGTTCCCGACCGCAGGCCGCGGCGTGCGGCGGCCTTCCGGATGCGGCGGGCCAGTTCCTCCTGTGACCATCCGCGCTCATTCCTGGCGTACGCGAGGGGGTGGCGGATCTCGTCGTCCACCAGCCCATTGCACCACCCGCGTCAGCTGCGGGAGAGCTGTTCCAGCAAACCGGGGACAGGGCGGGGATAGGGCGCCGCTCTAGGCGCGGCGGCCCGCGGGCGCTGTACTCGTCGTGGTCTCACCCGGCGCCCGTGCGACCGGACGGACCGGGTGAAGACCGGTGTCCTCACCGTCTTCGTGCCCGCCGGCGAGGGGGCCGCGCAAGCTCCTCGTTCTGGGCGGACGTCTGCTCCGCCGTCGATGCACAGGGAGGGGGCTGCCATGTCGTACGACCACTGAGCCCGAGGTGCCGGGGGCGGGTCCGCGCGGCGGACCCGCCCCTGTCCGTCCGTTTCCGGAAGGGATGCGCGATGTCGTCTGTCACCGACCTCTATGACCCGCTGGACGCCCAGGTCCTGCGTGACCCCTACCCGGTGCTGGCCGAACTGCGGCGCACAACGCCGGTGTTCTGGCACGAGGGGATGGGCTCGTGGGCGCTGACCCGGCACGCCGACTGTGTGCGGGTGCTGAGGGACCACGCCCTATTCGCCCGCGATCCGCGCCGCACCGGGGGGACGGTCCCGGAGCCGTCCTTGAGTGTGCAGACCCTCGACCCGCCGCAGCAAAGCCGCGTGCGCTCGCTGTTCATGACAGCGCTGCGGGCTCAGGACCTCGGGGCCGTTGAGGAACGCGCCCGCCGCTTGGTGGCCGGCCAGTTCGACGTACTGGCCGCGGGCGGTCAATTCGATGTGGTCGCAGAGCTCGCGGTGCCGCTGTCCGTGGCCGTCGTCGCGGACCTGCTCGGGGTCGAGCCCCCGCCGTACGCCGAGTTCGCGGAGGTCTCGGACGCCATCATGCGGAGCATGGACGGCGGCCTGGACCCCTCGCTGGTGGAGCCGGGGCGGATCGCCCGGCAGCGGCTGAGCGAGCTGGTCAACGGCTGGTTCGCCGCCTCGTCCCGGCCGGGCTTGCTCGATGACGTCCGCCGGGCCGCCGGGCCGGATGCCGATCCGCTGGCCCGGCTGTACGTGAAGAACACCGCGAGGGTCATGTTCCAGGGCGGCTACAGCACGATGGCGGCCGCCGTCGGCAACGCTGTGGCCGTCCTCCTCGACCGTCCCGAGGCCCTGGAGCAGATGCGCGATGCCGCGCTGCTGGCCACCGGCGTGGACGAACTGGTGCGCTTCGACGGGCCGGTGCAGGGCACCACCCGCGTGGCGGTGCGCGCGTGCCGGATCGGCGGGGTCGACGTCGCTGCGGGGCAGAAGGTGGTGGCGCTGTTCGCCGCCGCCAACCGCGATCCGGACGCCTTCCCCGGCGCGGACCGGCTGGTGCTGGAGCGCACACCGAACCCGCACCTCGGCTACGGGTGGGGGCCGCACTCCTGCATCGGTACGACCGTCGCCCAAGCGGGCCTGCGCGCCCTGGTCACGGCTCTCGCCTCCTGCACAGCGCGGCTGGTCGCCGCCAGCGAGGGTGTGCGGCGCCGTACGGCGACCATGCGGGCGTATCAGACGCTGCCCGCGCGCCTTCACCGCTGACCCGTCCTCGGCGGCGGCGCCCGCTCGGCTACCGCCGCCGAGGTCTTCCCTCTTCCACCTGCGTCAGGAGATCGGCCGTGCGCATCCTTGTCGGCAACCACATCGACCCGTCCATTCGTGCACGCGGCGACATGCGGGCCTGGACACAGCGTCTGCTGTGGTTCGCCCGCCCCGGTGACCTGCTCGTCCTGTGCTGCGAGCCCGACGACGCGTTCCTCGACTACGCGCTGGCCCACACCGGTGTGAAGCGGAGCGAGCTGGCCGTCCTGGTGGCGCCCGCCGGAGCGTGGGGTGACAAGCTCCTCGACCCGGCCGCGCTCACCGATCCCGGCTTCGTGAAGGCGGTGCGGGGCGCGCTCGACGCTGCGGGCGGACCGGAGGCGGTGAGCGAGGTGTTCGCGCTGTGGCCGTCCGCGTCCGTCGCCCGTTTCGCCGCCGCCCTCGGCATCGAGCGCCGGTTCCCCGGCGCCGCGTTCTTCGCCCAGGGCGGCGGGGAGATCGGCAACAACAAGGCAAACTTCCGGGCCCTGGCGGCGGCCGCCGGGGTGTCGATCCTGCCTGGCCGCGTCTGCCGAAGCCACACCGAGGCCGTCGCCGCGACCGGGGAACTACTGGAGTCGTCCGGAAGCGGGGCGGTCGTGGTCAAGCAGGCCCACAACGGTGCCGGGGTCGGCAACCAGCTCCTCGTGCGCAACCTGGAACTGGCGGTGGACCACGTCGGGGCCCGGCACCTGCACCACCTGGCGCCCGGCCAGGACGGCATCACCGCGTACTGGGATCAGCGCTGGTCGTGGGCGAGCGAGGATGGCCGGTGGCCGGTCGTCGTCGAGACCTTCGCGCCCGGGGCGGACGCGGTGTACTCCGAGCACTACGCCGCCCACACCGGTAGCGAGCCGACCGAGATGGGCCGCTTGCTCTACGTCGGCCGGCGCCTGAGTCACCAGGTCGTCCCCCTCGACGGCGTGAGCGACCCGGTGCGGGAGGCGCTGCTGGACGGGGGCACCCGGCTGGCCGACGCATACCGGGCCTTCGGCTACCGCGGGCACCTGAGCGCGGACGCCCTTGTGCTGCCCGACCAGTCCGTGGTGTTCACGGAGGTCAACGCGCAGGTCTCCGGGTCGCTGCACATTTACCAGCAGATCGCCCGCCACGTCGTGGACGTCGCCGCCGCCCCGCGCCGTCAGGTGGTCGAGTACCACGTCCCGCCCACCTGGACCGTGCCCGACTTCGACGCGTTCCGGTCCGCGCTGGACGAGACGGGCCTGACCTACGACCCAGCCACCCGGACCGGGGTGATCGTGTCGATGCCCGCCATCCCCCTCGCTCCCGGGGCGCCGGTCCAGTTCGTCTTCTGCATCGCCTACGACCCCGCCACCGGCTACGACGACGCGTTCGCCCGGCTCGGCACGCGCTTCCAGACCCTGCCCGCCGGCGCCGTCAACGCCAGCGAGCATGTCGGCCACACGGCCGTGTCCTTCTCCTCCTGACCGGGAGCCCCGCCATGACTACCAGCACGACGGCGGCCGCCGAGGCGGCCCAGCTCACCCCCGCCTTCGACCTCGACGCGGACCGGCTCGCCGCCGAACTCGCGGCCGTCACCTCCCACACCTGGAACGTGCAGCGCACCCACACTTACGGCGGGCAGGTCGGCCAGCCCGCCCCGATCGACTGGCGCGTCCTGCCGCTGCGCAGTCTCGGCGGCGACGCGGAACGCACCGACCCTGGCGGCCCCGGCCCCCAGCCGTTCACGCCGACCCGCTGGCTTGAGCAACTGCCCTACCTCGCCCGCCTCCTGGACCAGGTCCCCGCCCCGCTGAACGCGGTCCGGCTCATGGCGCTCGGGCCCGGCGCCGTCTCCGCCGCGCACTGCGATCCCAAGTACCGGCTCGACCGCGGCCTCGCCCGCCTGCACATCCCCATCGTGACCACACCGGACGCGGTGCTCGTCCTGGACGGCGTCGACCACTGCTGGCAGCCGGGCACCCTGTGGTACGGCGACTTCTCCCGCAAGCACCTGGTGCGCAACACCAGCGACGCGGTGACCCGCGTCCACGTCGTCATCGACGCCCTCCTCACCGCCGAACTCGCAAGCTGGTTCCCCGCCTCCTGGCAAGAGCTGTTCGCCCGCGGGGAGGTCCTGCTCAACCGTCCCGCCCCGACCACCGCGCCCGCGTGGACCGCCGCGCTGCCGTACGACGCCTTCCTGCCCAGCGGGTTCGCGGACTTCGACGCGGCCGCGCCGCTGGACGGCTCCCTCCTGCCCGCCCGCCTCGACCGCGCCGACGGAGACGGCCTCGCCTTGACCGTCGCCGGACGCTGCTTCGCGCTTCTCCCGGCCGGCGACGGTGGCGAGTGGCGGTTCTCCGGCTGGAGCGAACAGCGCACCCTGGCACCCGGCCCCGACGGCGGCCTGCTGCTGCGAGTCCGTCGCGGCCGCGCGCTCGCCGACCGGCACGTGCCCGCCGAACCCCGTACCCCCTGACCCTCGACCGCTCTCCATCGGGAAGGAACCGATCTCGCCATGCGCCTGCACAGCCACGACGACTTCACCCTGCTCAAGGAGGTCATCGTCGGGTCCGCGGAGAACTACCTCGGCCACGACCGCGACCTGAGCTTCGAGCTGTTCCACCACGAGAACATCAGCGGCTTCCGCTCGGACTGGGCCTATCCCCGGCTCGCGCAGAGCGGCACCGGCGCCCGCGGGCAGAACTGGGCCGTCAAGCAGCGCTACGCCGAGGAACTGCACGAGGACGTCGAGAACCTGGCCGCGACCCTCACCGGCCTCGGGGTCACCGTGCACCGGCCGCTTCCGCTGCCGCCCGACGCGGCACGCATCGCGGGCCTGGGCTGGGAGGCGGCTCCCACCCCCGCGCTGAACATCCGCGACAACACCCTCATCGTCGGGGACCAGATCATCGAGACGCCGCCGGCGATCCGCTCGCGGTACCTGGAGACCCAGCTCCTGCACCGTGTCTTCCGCGCGTACGAGAAAGCCGGGGCCCGGTGGACGGTGATGCCGCGCCCAACCCTCACCGATGGCTCGTTCGATCTGTCCTACGCCCGGGACGCCGTTACCACCCTGGGCGGGCCGACCGAGCCGATCGCCGACCCGCAGCCCAGCCCGTACGACGTCGGTCTGGAGATGATGCTCGACGGCGCTCAGGTGCTGCGCCTCGGCCGGGACCTCGTCGTCAACGTCGCCCAGAACAACCACGAGCAGGGCCTCAACTGGCTTCAGCGGCAGCTCGGCCGCGACTACCGCGTCCACCGGGTGTGGCGGATGGCGGACAACCACATCGACTCGATGGTCCTCGCTCTGCGCCCCGGGGTGTTCCTCGCCCGGCACGACGGCATCCGCGACCTGATGCCCGAACCGCTGCGCTCCTGGCGGTACATCGTGCCGCCCGAGCCCGATGCGGGCGCCTTCCCTGTCTACGGCGACGACGACCTGGTCCTCACCAGCCCGTACATCGACCTCAACGTCCTCTCCGTCGATGAGCACACCGTGCTGGTCAATGAGGAGTGCACCGGCCTGGCCAAGACGCTGGAGACCGAGGGCTTCGACGTGGTGCCCGTCCGCCACCGGCACAGAAGGTTGTTCGGCGGCGGGTTCCACTGCTTCACCCTGGACACCTGCCGGGACGGCAGCCTCGTGGACTACCTGTCATGACCGGCGCCGCCGTGT
>NZ_JBFBBE010000126.1:0-24882 GCF_040682555.1 Streptomyces sp. NPDC051172 | reverse complement strand
GGCTCCCTCGAGGGCACCTCGCAAAGCTGGGGCGGACACGTCGGCCGCATGCCGACGGCCCAGTCGCGCGAGGAGGAGCCCACGTCATGCCGGAACTGGCAGAGAACAACCTGGAAGAGAACAAGAAGAAGTGCCTGGCGATGGTGGCGGCCTGGAACCGGTGGGAGCTGAAGGGGATCATCGACCACTGGGCCGACGACGTCGTGCACTACTCGGAGGACGAGCCGGTCGACACGCCCGAGATGATCCGCCGCATGGAGGGCGGTCTGCAGGCGTTCCCGGATCTGCACCTCGATGTGAGGAGCATCATCGCCGAGGGCGACCGGGTCACCCTGCGGATCACCGTCACCGCCACCCACAAGGGGCAGTTCGGCGACCTGGAGCCGACCGGCAGGAAGGTGTCGTGGCACATCGTCGAGGAGCTGCGCTTTGAGGACGGCAAGGTCGTCGAGCACTGGGACGTCATGAACTATCTGCCGATGCTCAAGGCGCTCGAGATGGTGCCCGCCGAGGTATGAGACACGGCCCGGCGCGGACCGAGGGGCATCGGCGATGGCCGGTCCGCGCCGGATCCCGCCCGCGCGGGAGGGCGTGGAAGGCAGCGCGGACGACAGCCATGTGCGGAGACAGCCGAGAGGGCGGACATGAGCACGGACACCAGCAGTACGAGCACACAGACGATGGACCAGGTCGTACTGACCGGGGTCGGCGGTCCCGACCGGCTCCGGCTGCGGCGCGCGGCCCGTCCCGTCCCGGGGCGCGGCAAGGTGGTGGTCCGCGTCGAGGCGGCCGGTATCTCCTTCGCCGAGGTCCAGCTGCTCCAGGGCCTGCACCCGTTCCCGCCCAGGCTGCCGGCCGTGCCGGGCTACGACCTGGTGGGGCGGATCGCCGCGGTCGGCCCGGGGGTGACGGGGCATCGGGTCGGCGACCGGGTGGCCGCGATGCCCCGGGCCGGGGCCTGGCAGGAGTACGTCGCGGTGCCGGCGGGCGGGCTCGCGCCGGTGCCCGAGGACCTCGACGCGCCCACCGCAGTCTCGCTGGTGTGCAACGGCGTGACGGCCTGGCAGATGCTGCACCGGCGGGCCCGGGTGCGCCCCGGTCGGACGGTCCTGGTGCAGGGCGCGGGCGGCGGCGTCGGCACCTTGCTCACCTCGCTCGCGGTGCACCACGGCGCGCGGGTGATCGGCACGGCGTCGCCGGGCAAGCACGACGCCCTGCGCGCCCTGGGGGCCGAGCCGCTGGACTACCGCTGCGACCTGCGGGCCGCGGTGCGCGAACTCGCCCCGGAGGGGGTGGCCGCGGTGTTCGACCACATCGGGGGCAAGAGCCTGGACCTCGGCTGGTCGCTGCTGGCCCCCGGCGGCACGCTGGTGTCCTTCGACTCTTCGGTGGAGGGCTACCAGCCGGGACAGTGGTTCCGGCCGCATGTGCCGGCGATGCGCCGAGTGCTGGGCTGGAAGCTGCGCGCTCTGCTGGGGCTCACTGGCGGCCGCCGCGCCACGCAGTACTACGTGCGTCCCGGCGACGCCTTCCGGGAGGACCTGGCCGCCCTGTTCGGCCTGGTGGGCGAGGGCGTGCTGCGTCCCGCGATCGCCGGTGCGTATCCGCTGGCCAAGGCGTCGGCCGCGATCACCGAGCTGATGGAGAGGCGCACGCTCGGCAAGCTCGTCCTGGTCCCGTGACACCCATCGACCCGCACATCGGCGGACAACGCACATCAGCGGACAAGGGGAAGGAACGCACATGACGGTACAGGCCGAGGCCGGATCCGAACGGACCGCCTCCGCACCGGAGTTCGCGGCGCTCTACGCCGAGGTCCAGCAGTTCTACGCCCGGCACATGTGGCTGCTGGACTCCGGGGCCGCCGAGGACTGGGCGGCTGGTTTCACCGAGGACGGCGTGTTCGCGCCGCCGTCGGCACCGCGGCCGATCAGGGGCCGGGCCGAACTGGCCGAGGGGGCGCGACGGGCCCGGGCGGAGCTGACCGAACGGGGCGAGCAGCACCGGCACCTGCTGCTGTCCCTGGACGTCGAGCCCGCGCCGGAGCCGGACGGCGCGGTGAAGGTGCGGTCCTACGCCCAGATCGTCGCCACCACGCGGGGCGAGCAGCCCCGGCTGCACCTGATGTGCGTGACGTACGACGTGCTGGTGCGCGACCCCGCCGACGGCGGCCTGCGGATCAGTGAACGCCGGGTCACCCGCGACGACCGCCCCTGACGGGCAGGTACCGGCGGCTCAGGTGGCGGAGTCGTCCGCCTCGCGGTGGGCGGCGACGAGGACCTCGATGCCGTCGAGGATGCGCTGGAGCCCGAACTCGAAGTTGTGCGAGGCGTCGTAGGCCTGGCCGTGGGCGGATCCGACCGCCTGGCCGACGGACGCGGCCAGCGGGTACCTGCTGTAGTCCATCAGCGTGGTGAGCAGCGGAGCGTGCGCCTGCCACCACTGCTCGTCGGTCATGCCGGAGTCCTTCTCGGCCAAGGCGGCCTCGACGGAGCGGCGCGCGGTGGTGTCGGCGTGGCCGATGACCAGGTTGACGACCGTGTCCATCTCGATCTCGCTGAGCCCGATCCCGTCCACGGCCTGCAGCTCGTACTCGTACTTGGCGATGGCGTTCGGGCCCAGCGGGGGGCGGCTGATGCCGACCTGGAGCATCCAGGGGTGACGGTGGAACAGGGCGCGGTTCTCGCGCGCGACCAGCTCGAGCCGGGCCCGCCAGTCGCCCCGGCCCTCCGTGGACCTGGCGGCCTCGCCGTAGGCGCTGTCCAGCATCAGGTCGATCAGCTCGGCCTTGCCGGGGACGTAGGTGTACAGCGTCATCGTGCCCACGCCGAGGGTCTCGGCGACCCGGCGCATGGACAGCGCGCCCACGCCCTCGGCGTCGGCGACCTCGACGGCGGCCTGGACGATCTTGTCGACGCTCAGGTCGTGTCGGGCGTTGCGCGCGGGGCGGCGGTTCTGGGTGCGCCACAGCAGCGCGAGGCTGCGCACCGGGTCACCGCTGCCGCTGTGCACGTTGGTCGAGTCCTTGGCTGCCATCACGGCCCATAGTAGCCGGGCCTTTCCCCCGCTCCCGGGTCTCAGTAGCTGCGGCGCACGAGGTCGCGCAGCCGGAAGGGTGCGGTGGCGTCGATCCAGGTCCGGCCGCTGCCACCGGGCCCGCGTTCCGCCGTCCACGCCTCGCCCTGTGAGAGGTCCATCCCCAGGGGGCGGAAACCGTCGAGGGTGATGGCGTCGGTGCCGAGGTTGGCCCGGGTGGTCATGGCCCACAGCACGTCCTCGGCGGCGGCGACGTCGATGTCGTCGTCCGTGAACACCACGAGCTTGACGAAGGGGTGGGCGGTCAGGATGCGGCGGGCCAGTGGACCGAGCGCGTCGTCGTCGGCCGGGCTCCGCTTGCGCACGGCGACCGTGAGCAGCAGCATGCCGCCGCCGGCGGGCGAGAAGTGCAGGTCGTGGACGAGGTGGGGACCGGCCCCGTCCGACAGGGACAGGGCCACCGACAGCGCGCCGGCCAGCCCGAGGATCACCGACTGCTCGCGGCCGGGCCCGATGCACGCCTGGTACAACGGCGCCTCGCGGGTGGTGATCGCGGTGACGGTGAGCACGGGCAGGTCGGGGCGGGCGCTGCCGTCGTAGCCGAGGAACTCCGGCAGGGAGCCGCGGGGCGGCCCCGCGAGGCTCTCCGGGGCGGTGGTGCCGTCGAGGTGCCCCTCGACGACGATCTCGCTCTCCGCGAGGGTCACCGCCGAGGTCCCGCTCGCCGGCCGGCCGAGCGTGACGGGCGCGCCGGCAAGGGCGCCGGCGACATCGAGCTTGCCCAGATGGGCGGGCAGGAAGCGGGCGTTCAGCGCCGAGGCGATCATGACCGCGGGCGGCACGCCGATGTTGACGGTCACGGGCAGCCGTTCACCGCGCGCCACGGTCTCCTCGTACAGGGCGCGCAGCCTGCGACCGGGCACCATCCACACGGTCAGCCGCTTGTCGTCGAGGACGAGCATGCGGTGCACGGACAGCACCGGCCGGCCGCCGTCCGCTGCGGGGGCGCACAGCAGGCCCATGGTCAGATACGGTCCGGCGTCGCGCGGGGTGGTCTGCAGCACCGGCAGCGCACCGAGGCCCTCGCCGGTCGCGTCGAGGCATGCGCACGGTGGGTCGGCCACCTGCTGGGGCGGCCGGGCCGCGGCCAGGAGGCGTGCGGCCACCCGCGGATCGGTGCGCTCGGGCAGTCCGGGAAGCCAGGCGCGGACCCGGCGCTCGTCGCCGTACAGGCCGAGGAGCACAGGGTGGCGGTGACCGGTCACCTGCCGGTGGACGACGACGTCCTCCGGGGCGGTACGGCCGGTGGCAGGGACGCCGGCGTGGCGGGTGGCGAAGTCGGCCGCCACGTCGTCGGTGCCGAGCGGCTCGGTGTGCTCGTGCAGCCGCCCCGGGCTGCGCCGGCGCACGTCCGCCAGGGCGGCCCGCAGCGACAGTGCCGGCCTCATGTCCGTACCGCCGGTTCGTGCCGGATCCGGTCCAACTCGGCGAGCCAGTCGTCCGGGTGGCCGCCGCGCAGCAGGGCGGTGCCGATGAGCAGGCCCGCGAACCCGGCACGCAGCAGGCCGGCCGCCTGGGCCGGGGAGGCGATGCCGCTGGCGCTGACCGGGCAGCGGGTTCCGGTGGCCCGTACGGCGGGCAGCAGGGCGGTACCGGCGGGCGGGTCGGCGGGGCCGCGCTCCCGGTCGGTGATGTCCTTGTTGGCCACCGCGACGACCGACTCGGTCCCGAACGGCACGGCGGCGGCCTGGTGGGCGTCGCTCACCTCGACGAACGGGGTCAGGCCCTGGCGCAGGCACTCCTCGGCGAGGGCGCGCAGGCTGTCGCGGGTGAGCAGCCGGGCGGTGAGCAGTACGGCGGAGGCGCCCAGTTCCCGGCTACGGGAGATGTGCGCGGTGCGGGTGACGAAGTCCTTGCGCAGCAGCGGGAGCCGGGTGCGGCCCGCCACTTCGGCGAGGAGTTGCTCGTCACCGCCGAACCAGCGGCCGGTCACCACGGACAGACAGGGGGCTCCGGCCCGTTCGTAGGCGGCGACGACCTCGGCGACCGGGCGGCCGCCCAGCAGGTCGGTGCCATTGCCGTCGGCCGGTTTGATCTCCATCACGACCGGGCGGTCCGCGCTCAGCAGCGCCTCGGTGAAGTCCGTGGTCATCGTGGGACTTCCTGTTCCGTGTGTTCCGTCGCCCGGGCAGTGGTGCCGCGCCAGCCGCGGGCGACGGCGGCGACCCGCTCGCCGTCGAGCAGGCCGTCGGGGCCGCGGGCCGCGGTGTCGACGTCCACGCCCAGGAAGCGCGGGTGGGCGGCGGCCGCGGCGTAGGCGGTGTGGTTGTGCGCGGTGATGCCGCCGGCGAGCAGGAACGGGCGCCGGATCCGGTCGGCCAGCCGGAGCACGGCGTCCGGGTCGGGCGGCAGTCCGGTGCTGCCGAGGCGTCCGTCCGGGGCGGCGGAGTCGAACACGAAGCAGTCGGTCCCGGCGCGTTCGTAGGCGTCGATGAGTCCGTCCTCCAGGCAGTCACGGCCGCGCAGATGGAGCGCTTTGATCACGGTCGCCGGACAGCTCCGCTTCAGCGCCCGCACCAGGGACGGCGGCTGATGGCCGTGCAGCTGGACCCAGCGCACGCCCGTGCGGTGCAGGGCCGCGGCCAGGACGCCGGGGTCCCTGGCCAGGGTGACCAGCACCGGGGCGGGACGCACGCCCGCGCGCCCGGCCAGTTCACGCAACTGCACCAGGGTCAGGTCGGACCGGCCGCCGGGGACGCCGAACCACAGGCCGACCAGGTCGGCGGCGGCGAGGCCCTCGACCTCGGTGCCGGTGGTGGCACCGCAGGCCTTCACCAGAGGCGGGGTCATGCCTCGGCCGCCAGACTGCCCCGCACGAACGTGGTCGCCCCGGGGGCGTCGAACAGCCGCGGGTGGGCCCGGAGCAGGTCGTCGAGGACGAAGTCGTAGGGCAGGTCGTCGAACTCGCCGTGCTCGCGCAGGAACTCCATGCGCAGGGCGCCGCCGCTGCCGTAGGCGTGGTGGACGCTGTCGGTGGTGCCGTCGAAGGCGAGCTCGGGGATGCCGTACAGGCGGCACAGGGTGCGGTTGAACACCGGAGTGGCGCGCAGCCAGCGGCCGTTCAGGTGCACGGCGGTGAGGCAGTGCTGGTGGAAGACGTCTCCGCCCAGCAGGTCGAGCAGGCGGGGTGAGGCCAGATGGTTGCGTACGTCGGTGAGCACCAGGCGGCTCGGGATGCCGGCCGCGCGCAGCGCGGCCGCGTACACCACCGACTTGTGCAGGCACATGCCGCTGCCCCGGCGCAGCACGCTGCTGGCGCGCAGGCCCGCCCGGGACAGATCGGCGCCGTAGACCTCGTAGCGGATGCCGTCACGCACGGCGTGGTAGAGCCGGACCGCCCGTTCGACGGGGGTGCCGTCGGCCGCGGCGGAGGCGACGAGACGGCGCACCTCGGCGCTGGTGTGGTCGAGGAACTCCGTTTCGGCGAGCGGAAGTTGCGGGGCGGCCATGGGTGTTTCTCCCTTCCGTGCGCCGTGGGAACGGCGTCGCTCACAGGCCGAGCATCGAGGCGATGCGGTTGCGCTGGATCTCGGAGGTTCCGGAGTAGATCGTTCCGGCGACGGCGTTGCGCAGGTCCTTCTCCAACCCGTACTCGGCGGTGTAGCCGTTGGCGCCGAAGAGCTGCACCGCGGCGAGTGCCGAGGCCACGTTGGCCTCGCTGACGAGGAGTTTTGTGATGGCGATGTCGGTGGTGACGTTCTCGCCCGCGGCGAAGTCGCGGGCGGTGTCGTAGAGCCACTTGCGGGCGGTGCGCACCCCGGTCTCCATCTCAACGGCCTTGTGGGCGACCGCCTGGAAGGAGCCGATGGGCCGCCCGAACTGGGTGCGGGTGCGGGCGTACTCCAGGCAGCGGTCCACGCGGTGCCGCATCTCACCGGCGGTGACGGCGAAGGAGCACAGGATCTCCCACTTCATCACGTGGTCGAGGACCAGGAAGCCGGCACCCTCGCGGCCCACGGTGTGCGTGGCGGGCACGCGGCAGTCGTCGAGGACGAGTTCGCCCAGCGGGGAGGTGCGCAGGCCCATCTTGCCGACCGGCGGGCCGCAGCTCAGACCGGGTGTGCCGCGCTCCACGAGGAACGCGGTGAGGCCGAGCGGGCCGGCGTCGGCGCGCGTGCGGGCGTAGACGACGAACAGGTCGGCCACCGGTCCGTTGGTGACGAAGGCCTTGGTGCCGCGCAGCACATAGGTGTCGCCGTCGCGTTCGGCCGTGGTGCGCAGGGCGAGCGCGTCCGAGCCGGCCTCCGGCTCGCTGATCGCGTGCGCCCCGATGCGCTCGCCCGAGCACACGGACGGCAGGTACCGCTCCTTCAACTCCCGTGCCGCGAAGCGCTGCAGGGCGATCCCGGTGCTCACCAGATGGGTGGTGAGCGAGAAGGCGAGGCCGCCGTCACGGCATTGCTCACCCATCCCCTCCAAGACGTACATGGTGGTCGCCAGGTCCTGCCCGAGCCCACCCCAGCAGGTCTCGATCGGCAGGCCCATCAGGCCGGTCTTGGCGAGCGTGCGCCAGTGCCCGGCCGGGAACTCCGCCCGTGCGTCGCGCTCGATGTGATCGCCGTTGATCACATCGAGCCACGGGCGCAGACCCTCACGCAGGGCTCGCTGCTCCTCGCTCCAGATCATCGCCCGCCACCGCGCCTAGTACCGGGAGAACTCGACCGAGTCCAGTGTGTGCCGCTCGTGTCCGGCCAGGGCCGGGGTGAACACGCACACCAGACGCAGGTCCTGGTCGGGGTCGGCGATCAGGAAGTGGGGGTCGTGCTGGTCGAGGGCGTAGAGCGTGCCCGGCCGGATGGGGTGGGTGGTGCCTTCGGCGTCGACGACGGCGCCCTTGCCCTCGATGCAGTAGCAGGCCTCCAGATGGCGCTGGTACTCCAGCCTGGACTTGGTGCCCGCACGCACGATGGTGTCGGTGACCGAATAGCCCATGCCGTCGGTCTCCAGCAGAAACCTGCGGCTGAGGCCGTTGCCCCAGTCGACGCTGGTCACCTCGTCAAGGTGTCGGATGATCACGGTGTGTCCTCCTGCTCCAGTGGTCCTTGTCGGTGCAGTTGTGCGGCGTACCCGGCGAGGGCCGTGACTGGGTCGCGCCCGGCGTCGAGTGCCTCTTCCACTGCCGCGACGGCGGCACTGCCGACGATCACGGCGTCCGCGCCGGTGCGGGCGAGCGCGGACACATCGGCGCGCGAGCGCACGCCGAACCCCACCGCGACGGGCGCGGCGGACGTCTTCTTCAGCTCCGCCACGACGGGCGCGAGCGTCGCGTAGCCGTCGGCCGGGCGGCTGCCGCTGCGGCCGCGGACGGCCACGAGGTAGAGGTACGCCGTGGCCTCGGCGGCCACCCGTTGCCGTACTGTGCGCTCCGAGGCCGCGTAACAGGTCGTCACCACCGGCAACCCGGCCGCCGCGGCGGCCCGCAGATGGTGCGGGCGGGTCCTGGGCGGCAGCCCGTGGACGAGGACGGCGTCGGCCCCGCAGTCGGCGACCCGGCGGGCGAAGTCGTCGTGCCCCAGCGGGCGTACGGTGTGCGCCCAGTCGGCCAGCAGTGCGATGCGCAGCCTGTGCCGTCCGCCGCGCAGGGCCGCGATCGCGTCCAGCACGTCCTGGACTCCGGTTCCGGCGGCAAGGGCCCGGTTCGCGGAGCGGCGCACCACCGGGCCGTCGGTGACGGAGTCCGGGAAGGGCACGGCCAGTTCCAGGCAGTCGACGCCCGCCTCGTCGAGCGCCGCCACCACGTCGGGGAGGGCGTCGAGGGGCGGATCGCCGGCGTTGAGGAAGAACGCGAGCCCGGGGCGGTCGGCGGTCACCCGCGAGAAGAAGGGGCGGGGTTCGGAGCCGGTGCCCGGTCCCTGTGCGCCCGGCGCCGCATTCCCCGCTCCCGGCTTCGGGCGGGCGGGAGGTGCCGGCACCGCTGTCGCCGTCCGTCGCGACGGCTCGGCGATCCCGCCCTCCTCCGACCCGGAACGGAGGGCGCCGGCCGGCTCTGGCCGTTCCGGACGGGGAGGTTCCTGTCGGCCTCGGGCGCTCACCCCGGCCCTTCGGTGTGGCGCGGCCGTGCGCAGGCGGTCGAGCAGAGCCAGCGCCGCGCCGTCGACCAGGGCGTCGGACGCGTCGGTGAGCGCCCGGCGCCAGTCGGGCGCCCGGCCGGAGAACACGGCCAGGGCGGCGGCGTTCAGGCACACGGTCTGCGTGACCGCCGGGGCCGCCGCGCCCGAGAGCACCTGCCGGAAGTGCGGGACGAGCGCGTCGTCGCGTTCCACCGGGCGCAGGTCGGCCAGGGTGCCGGGGGCGTGCCCGAGGGCCCGGCGGGACAAGGTGCCCGGGGGGCCCTCGGCGGGGTGGACGGTGTTGTCGGCGATGGACAGCAGCTCGTCGGCGCCGTGCTCGTTGGTGCACAGCCAGACGCCCCGGCCGACACGGTCGACCGCGAGGCGGCGCAGCAGGGGCAGCAGGGTGTGGTCGGAGACGCCGGTGAACTGTGCCGCCACCGGCAGGTCGGACAGGAACGGGCCGAGCGGGTTGAAGGCCCGCCCCAGTACCCGCATGTCCCACGGCAGGACCAGCCGGGCAAGCCGGGTGAGCCGGCGCGGGAAGACGAAGGGGCCGGCGAAGGCGATGCCGAAGCGGTCCAGTGCCCCGGCGGTCTCCTCGGGCGAGCGGGTGAGCCGGATGCCGAGCCGCTCCAGCAGGTCCACGGAGCCGTACCGGCTGGTGTAGGCGCGGGATCCGGTCTTCACCACCGGCACGCCTGTCGCGGCCGCGAGGAAGGCCGCCGCGGTGGAGATGTTGAAGGTGCCGGGGCCGCCGCCGGTGCCGACGACGTCGACGGCGGCGAGCGGGGCCGACCGGCCCTCCTCGTCCGGTTCCCGCAGCGTCCGCAGCATCGCGGACACCGTCGCGGGCTCCGGCAGCCGGGTGGTGAGCGACGCCAGTACGGCGACGGCTTCGGCCCGGTCCGCGCGGCCGGTGTCGAGCCGGTGCCAGAAGGCGTTCCACGCCTCGTCCGGCACCGGTTCCCGGGCGTCGAGCAGGGCGGTCAGCAGGTCGTGCACGGCTACTTCGTCTCCGCGGTGACGGCCTCGGCACCGGACCGGTCCGGGCCGTCCGCCGCGCCGTCGGCCGCCGCACGGGCGACGAAGGCGTCGATGGCGCGGACCGTGCGGAAGGAGTCCGGGTCCAGCTCCACTTCGTCGGCCTGCAGGCCGAAGCGGTGCTCCAGCCAGGCGATGACCTTCAGCAGGCCCAGGCTGTCGATGACGCCCCCGCCGATCAGGTCGTACTCCGGGTCGAGGGCGTTCGCCTCGACGTCGGGCAGGAACTCGTCGATGACGAACCGGGTGATGATCTGTTCGTGGCGCACTGGGGCTCCTGTTCGTGTCGTCATGCCGGGTGTCTTCAGGCCCGGTTCAGCGCTGTTCGGTCGACCTTGCCGGTGGAGGTGCGGGGCAGGGGTGCGTCGGTGACGCGCAGGGTCGCGGGGATGGCCGCGGGGACCAGGCGCCGGGCGCAGTGGCCGCGCAGCACGAGGGAGTTGAGGTCACTGCCCGGGGTGCGGCGGACCACGGCCAGCAGAGCGTGGCCGCCCGGCTCGTCCGGGACCGCCAGCACGGCGGCCTCGGCGGCGTCCGGATGCTCCAGCAGGACGCGCTCCACGTCCTGCGGGTCGACGCGGGTGCCGCGCACCTTCACCTGGAAGTCGTCGCGGCCCCGCAGTCTGAGGTGCCCGTCCGTGCCGCGCTCCACCAGATCGCCGGTGCGGTACCAGCGGCGACCGTCGGCCGGGTCCAGCGGGTGCGGGCCGAAGCGGGCGGCGGCGCCCTCGGACGCGGTGAGGTAACCCGGGCTCTGGAACGGGGTCGACACATAGAGCTCGCCGCGGCCGGGGCCCGCCAGTTCGGTGCCGTCGTCGGTGCGCACCAGCGTGCCGACGCCGGGCAGCGGGTCACCCAGCGGGAGGGGGCCTTCCGGAAGGCGGGCGGGGTCGATCTCGTACAGGAAGCTGTCGTTGGTCTCGGTGCAGCCGTAGACGTTGTACAGCCGGGCGCCGGGGAAGAGGTCCGGGAGCCGGAGCACGTCCCGCCGGGGCAGGGTGTCCCCGGTGACGACGACATGGCGTACGCCGGCCAGGGGCCGGTCGCCGGCGGCCTCGATCAGCAGCCGGTGGACGATCGGCACGGCCTGCACCAGGTGCACGGGCTCACTGCGGATCAGCTCCGCGAGGTACCGGCCGTTGGCCGCGTGCGCCGGGTCGCACAGCAGTACGGTGCCGCCGTGCGCGAGTGTGGTCCATACGTCGAGCAGGCACAGGTCGAAGTTGAGGGGGGCGTGGTTGAGCACGGTAAGCCCGGGGCGGATGCCGAAACGGTCACCGGCCCACGCCGTGAAACGGCGCACCGCGTCTGCCGTCAGCGGCACGGTCTTCGGGGTGCCGGTGGAGCCGGAGGTGGTGAGCACGAAGCCCGTACCCGGCGGTGGGGTGGGGCCGGGTGCCGGAGCGGGCTCGATGGTCGCGACCTCGTCCGGTCCGAGGACGAACCGGCAGCCGACGGCGGCGAACAGCACCCGCAGTGTGGCCTCGGGCAGAGTGGCGGGGGGCAGCACCACGGGACGGCCCGCGGCCAGACAGCCGAGCACCAGGGCGACGGCCTCGGGCGACTTGGCGGCGTGCACGCCCACGGGTTCGCCGGGGCGCAGCGGCAGCCGGGCGACGCGGTCGCGCTGCGCGTCGGCCGCGTCCAGCAACTCGCCGTAGCCGACCCGCCGTTCGTGCCACACCAGCGCACAGGCCTCCGGCTGCCGCCGCGCCCAGGCGGCGAATGCGGCATCGAGAGTCCCGGCGCCACCCACGTCTCCCGCCCCGCTGGGCACGGCGGCCGTGGGGCCGTCGGGCTCGGGCGCGGTTCGGCGCGCTGTCCGCTGTGCTGTCTGCTCGGTCATCGAGCCCTCTCCGCTCCCCTGGTGTCCGGGTCGAACCGTCACTCGTCGAACAGCGCCACCGCGCGCGCCCAGCCCGCGCCGGCGTCGGCGATCTTCACCGGCAGGCAGCAGAACGTGAAGCCGTACGGCGGCAGGGAGCCGAGGCCGGCCAGCCGTTCCACCTGGCAGTACTCGCGTTCGCGGCCCGCGAAGTGGGCCGGCCACAGCACAGAGCGGTCGCCGGTGGCCCGGTAGCGGGCGATGATGTCGCCGAACGGGGCGTCCAGGCTGAACGCGTCGGTGCCGATGACCTTGACACCGAGGTCGAGCAGCCGGTGCACGGCGGTGCCGTCCAGCCCCGTGAAGTCGGTGAAGTACCGCCGCGTACCGGCCCATGCGTCGGCCCCCGTGTGCAGCAGCACGATGTCACCGGGGTCCGGCACTCGGCCGATCCGCTCGAACTCCTTGTCCAGGTGGGACGCGTCGACGGCGCCCGTCCCCTGTCCGGTCACGTCGAGGACCAGACCCGGGCCGATGAACCACTCCAGCGGCATCCGGTCGATGTGCCGCGGCACCCCGTCGCCGTAGTGGGCCCGCGACCCGTAGTGCGAGGGCGCGTCGACATGGGTGCCGGTGTGACTGGTGAGCGTGAGCCGGTCCAGGGACAGGAACTCCCCCTCGGGCAGCTCGTCGGGGTCGAACTCGATCCCGAAGTGCTCCCGCATCTCGGTGCTCATGTGCACCGCCCCCTGACGAGGCGTCAGCACCTCGTGGACGACGGGATCCGGCTCGTGGCCGGACGCGTCCACCGGCGACGAAAGATCCACGATTCGCACGGCCACCTCCTGTGTGAGCGACAACCCCACCCTTGCCCGGTCCACTTGAGAAACGATGGGATTTCGATGAAATCCCGGGTGCTGCACAAACACCCATACCGCATTGCAGGATTGCGTATTGCGCGGCCATGGACAGGGCGGGCACGATGGGTGCGCCGTACTGTTCTCGAACGAAAGGCATGACGTGGCAGAGCAGATCAGCGAGGCGAATCTCAAGTTCTTCCAGGAAGTAATGCCGATCATCGTCGGCACGAAACGCCGAAACGGCGTGGTGAAGATGGACCCGGCCTGGTTCGAGTTCCGCGACGGATTTTTCTGGCTCAACAGCTTCCGCGGTTCCCGTTGGCTGGAGCACCTCGAACGCGAGGGCCGGGCGTCCCTGCTGCTGATCGACCCGAAGGACATGACCCGGGTCGTACACGTGGAGTCCGCCCTCGTGCGGGCCTCGGAGGACGGCGCGGACGAGCACCTGGCCCGGCTCAACGACCGCTACCAGATGCCCGAGCACGACGAGCTCGCCCTGGAGCCGCAGACCAGGGTCAGCATCCAGCTCGAGCCCCTGGACATCCGCAGCACCCTGGACTGGCAGGCCCAGTGCGCGGCCGACGTGAACGTCAGCGGCTGAGGCGCCGGCGTGCCGAAGGGGCCCTCCCCCGGGGGAGGGCCCCTTTGCGCGTCCGCCGCCCTGCGCTACGGCCGCCAGCCCTGCGGCTCGGGCCACGGGTCGCCGAGCTGCCGGTAGGTGCCCTGGTAGTCGGGCCAGTCCCGGTGGTCGCGGATCTTGCCGTCGACCAGCCGGATCAGATGGATCTGCTCCCCGGAGAATCGGCGTCCGGTCGGCGCCATGCCGACCAGCTCGCCGACGTGGCGGCCGTACAGGACGAGGTGACCGCGCACCCAGTCGCCACGCTCCTCGAGCCGTACGGTGTCCAGGCGGCACTCCTCGGAGAAGGTGGCACGCAGCCACTTGACCGCCATGGCGAACGCCTCGGGGCCGCGCAGGTCCATGTGCTCCAGAGACGCCGGATTGAGATATTCCGGGTGGATGTACTCGGCCACGTCATCGACGTCCCCGGTGTTGTACGCCTTGACCATCCGCTCTACGGCTTCGATGTTGCGACTCATCTGCCCTCCTGGCGCGGAGTTTTCGGAATGGGGTGAATTCTTCTGGAGCGATCCGTCCGCAACAACCCTCCGCGACCCGGCCAAGTTGTTCTGCAGTGAAATTCAAGCGCTGTTCGAGCCGTCTTCGAGAATCACTCGAGTAATCTGCGAGGCCCCTTCGGGAGTTGCTTGTGATGATTTCCTCCACCGTCCGTCGAGGCGCCCGTCGAGGGCCCGTTGAGGAGGAAACGTGGATACGTCGACGTACAAGGCCGAGGTCACCAGCGCGTTCAACCGGGCCGCCGCGCAGTACGACCGGCTGGGCGTGGAGTTCTTCACCCCGATGGGCAGGCGGCTGACCGAACTCGCCGCGCCCGCGGCCGGTCAGCGGGTACTGGACATCGGCTGCGGCCGCGGCGCCGGCCTGTTCCCGGCGGCGGAACGCGTGGGCCCGCTGGGCCGGGTGCTCGGCATCGACATCGCCGAGTCGATGGTCGCCGAGGTCGCCGCGGAGATCGCCCGGCGGGGTCTCGGCCACGCCGAGGCGCGGGTCATGGACGGGGAGCGCCCGGACCTGCCGGAGCGCTCCTTCGACCGAATCGTCGGCGGCTACAGCGTCATCTTCATGCCGGACGCGCCGGCGGCCCTGGCCCGTTACGCCGCGCTCCTCGACGACGGCGGGCGGATCGCCTTCAGCAGCCCGGTGTTCACGGCGGACACCTTTCCCTTCCTGCCCCCGCTGTTCACCGAGCTGATCCCGCGCGAACTGCTGCGTTCGCTGCCGCCCGCCTGGCAGCCGGAGGCGCTCAGCCGCCGGTTCAACAGCTGGCTGGAGCACGCGTCGGATCTGCGCCGCACCATGGAGGACGCCGGCTTCACCGAGGTGGACGTCGTCGACGAGCCGGTGGACATGGTGGCCGTCTCCGGCGAGGCTTGGGTGGACTGGTCGCACACCCAGGGCATGCGGCTGCTCTGGCAACACCTGTCCGCGGCGGACGCCCGGGCCCTGCGCGAGCGGCTGATCACGGCCCTGGACGCGCTGCGGGACGGCGACGGTCCGGTGCGCATCGAGGTGCCGGTGCGCTACGTCCTCGCCACCGTCGCCCGCTGACCGCTGCCGCCCCTGCACAGACCGGTGCCGGTGCCCCGACCCATGGGCACCGGCACCGGTGGTCGTGCGCGCCGCGTCAGCGGCTCTCGGCGAGAGCCTTGTTGGTCAGGTCGATGAGGTCACGGGGCGTACGGGCCTCCAGGACGACGTCGTCCTGGAGCGCGGCCCCGTGCCGGCGCTGGATCAGGCTCACCGTCTCCAGGACGGCCAGCGAGTCGTAGCCCAGGTCGGCGAACTCCATGTCGAGGATGTCCCGGTCGAGGTCGACGCTCTCATCCGCGCCCGCGCATTCGAGCAGGATGCTCCGGAGTCCGTCGAGGGTGAGTCGGCTCATCTGTGTTGTCCTCCTGTCGGGGCCCCAAGGCCCCCTGCCTTGGTTGGGTGACGACCATCGCCGCGTTGAACCCGCCGTATCCGCGCGCCAGGACGAGCGCGGCCGGGGTCGGCAGCGGGCGCGGCGCGAGGACCAGGTCGAGCTCGTACGCGGGTGCGGGGCGGGCCACGTGCACCGTCGGCGGGATCACGCCCTCCCGCAGCGTCAGCAGCGCGGTGGCGAGATCCAGCGCCGCCCCGCCCGCGCCGAGCCGACCGGTCATCGTCTTCGGCGCGGTCACGGGCACGCCGTACGAGCCGAACAGGGCCCGCAGCGCCTCGGCCTCGGCAGCGTCCTCCTCCGGGCTGCCGTCGGCGTCGGCGAACACCACGCCGATGCCGGACGGTTCCAAACCGGCCTCCGCCAGGGCCAGTTCCGCGGCACGGCGCAGCGTACGCGGCCGGCCCGACCCGGCCGGCGGGTCGAAGGTCGCCGCGTATCCGGCGATCTCGCCGTACGGGACGCTCCCGCGCGCGGCGGCCGACGCGGCAGACTCGAGCACGAACAACGCACCGCCCTCGCCGGGCACGTGACCGTTGGCGTCCGCGTCGAAGGGGAGGTAGGCCCGCGCGGGATCGGCGCGCCGGCTGAGCCGGCCGCTCGCCTGCAGGCCCACCCACCCCCAGGGGCAGAGCGAGCCGTCGACCCCGCCGACCACGACTGCGGGCACACCCTGCCGGACGTGGCGGCGCCCCTGCCCGACCGCGTCCAGACCGCCCGCCTGCTCGGTCACCAGCACCCCGCTGGGGCCGCGCGAGCCGTGCCGGATGGAGATCTGGCCGGTGTTGACCGCGTAGAACCAGGCGAAGGACTGGTAGGCACTCACATGCTCCGGCCCCTGGCTCCACAGCTTGTGCAACTCGTTGTGGCCGAAGGCGAATCCGCCCGCCGAACTGGCCGAGACGACGCCCACACCGTAGCCGCCGTCGGCACCGACGTCCGTGCCCGCGTCCGCGACCGCCAGGTCGGAGGCGACCAGGGCGAGTCGGGTCATGGGGTCGGTCTGCGGCAGCAGCCTGCTGGGCAGGTGCTCCTGGGGCCGGAAGTCCCCGACCTCCCCTGCCAGCGTGCTGGGGTAGCGGCCCGGGTCGAAGCGCGTGACCCGTCCGACGGCGCTGCGCCCGGCGAGCGTGGCCTGCCAGTGCCGCTCGGCGCCCAGACCGGTCGGTGCCACGACTCCCAGGCCGGTGACGACCGTTGTCCCGCTCACGCCGGACCGCCCTCGGCGCCGGAGAGCACCATCGCGCTCTGGAAGCCGCCGAAGCCGCTGCCCACGCTGAGCACCGTGCCCAGGCGGGCCTCCCGGGCGACCAGCGGCACATAGTCGAGGTCGCACTCCGGGTCCGGCTCGTGCAGGTTGGCGGTCGGCGGGACGACCCCGTGGCGCATGGCGAGCAGACAGGCGGCGATCTCCAGCGAGCCGATCGCCCCGAGCGAGTGCCCGATCATCGACTTCACGGAGCTGACCGGCACCCGGCGGGCGTGCTCGCCGAGTCCGCGCTTGAACGCGGCGGTCTCGTGGCGGTCGTTCTGCTTGGTGCCGGAGCCGTGCGCGTTGATGTAGTCGATGTCCTCGGGTGCCGTACGGGCCTGTGTCAGCGCGGCGCGGATCGCCTCGGCCATCTCCGCCCCGTCCGGGCGCAGCCCGGTCATGTGGAAGGCGTTGGAACGTGAGGCGAACCCGGTGACCTCGGCGTGGATGTGCGCTCCGCGGGTCAGGGCGTGTTCGCGCTCCTCCAGCACGAACACCGCCGCTCCCTCGCCGAGCACGAAGCCGTTGCGGCTGCGGTCGAACGGCCGGGAGGCGGTCCCCGGGTCGTCGTTGCGCGGCGTGGTGGCCTTGATGGCGTCGAAGCAGGCCACCGTGATCGGCGAGATGGGTGCGTCCGTGGCGCCGGTGATCATCACGTCCGCGGCGCCCTCACGCACCAGCTCCACCGCCCGGCCCACCGCGTCCAGGCCCGAGGTGCAGCCGGTCGACACCAGGGACACCGGCCCCTCGGCGCCCGTCTCACGGGCCACCTCGGTCGCGATGGAGCTCGGCACCAGGTAGTCGTACAGGTACGGCACGGCGTAGCCGTCGTCGACGTTCCACAGCCGGCCGCCGTCGCTGACCACCGCGTACTCGGTCTCCAGGCTCATGGTGCAGCCGACCGCGCTGCCGATGGATACCCCGAGCCGGCCGGGGTCGGCGGCGGCCGGTTCCAGGCCGCTGTCCGTCAGGGCCTCGCGAGTGCACACCACGGCGAACTGGGCGGCCCGGTCCAGGCGCCGCGCCTGCTGCTGGGACAGGCCCTCACGCAGCGGGTCGAAGTCGCACTCGGCGGCCACCTGGGAGCGGAACGGCGACGGGTCGAAGAACGAGATCGTCCGGGTGGCCGTACGCCCCGTGGACAGCAGGTCCCACAGCTGTTTGGTGCCGATGGCGTCCGGGGCGACCACGCCCATCCCGGTGATGACGGCTCGCCGGCTCATCGGCGGCCGTCCAGCCGGGTGCGGTAGAGCGCGTGCTCGCTGGTGCTCAGCGCGCGCAGTGCCCTGGCGTGCGGCACGAAGTCCCGGTGCCGCAGCGCGGCACGGAACGACTCCTCGTCCGTCCAGCGGGCGATGTTGACATAGGCGTCCTCGCGGCCGAGTTCACGGACCAGAACGTGATCCAGGAAACCCGGCCGGCCCACGAAGAACGCCACCGTGTCGGCGAACGCCCGCTCGAACTCCTCGGGCGGGGCGTGCACCGTGAAGCGGTTGAGAAACGTGATCTCCGTTCCTGACGGCATCCCCGATCCCCTCACTGCCGCGAACATCCGGTTCCCGGCACTGCGGCCGGATTGCGGCTTCCACGGTGCGCGGCGGCACTCACAACGGGCTTGAGGACCGCTTTAAGCCCCTCGTTCCGCCCTCCACCGGCCGTCTGCGAGCGACCTTCGAGCCGTCGCGCGTAGCTTCACAGCGACTTGGCGACCACCAGCTGTCCGCCCGGGGAGGGATTGACCTGACCAGCAACGAGACCACGGCACGGCCGACGGTGCCGGAGCCGCTCCCGTCGACGATGGCCGAACTGACCGACTGGGCGCGGCATCGGCGCGGCGCCGACCCCGTGTACTACGACGAGCGCCAGGAGGCCTGGCAGATCTTCCGGTACGCCGACATCGCAGCCATCCTGAAGGACCCGCCGCGCTACCTGGCCGACCTGGGCAACCTGGTGGCCAGCACGCCGGAGCTGGAGCTGGTGCAGCGCGGCAACTTCGTCAACATGGACGGCCCGCGGCACCGGCTGATGCGCGGCAGGGTGGCCCAGGCCTTCCACCCGCGTGCCGTCGCAGCGATGGAGCCACGGCTCGAGGTGATGGTCCGCGATCTGCTCGACGGCCTGGCCGGGCGGGACGCCTTCGACCTGGTGGGCGAACTCGCCTATCCGCTGCCGGTGATGGTGATCGCCGAACTGATCGGCATCCCGGGCGGCGACCGGGAGCTGTTCCGTGGCTGGGCGGAGGAGTTCTTCCCCTTCGACGAGGAGGAACCGCAGCTGACCTCCTCGCAGGAGGCGGTGGACACGCTCACGCCGACCGTGAAGGAGATGACCGCCTACCTCTTCGAGCACATCCACAGGCGCCGCCGGGGGACGTACGACGACCTGACCGCCCGGCTCGTCGAGGCCGCCGACGCGCAGGGGGGCGAGGACGGGGAGCGGCTGACCGACGAGGACCTGGTCGGCATGATCGCCCTGCTGCTGACCGCCGGTCACATCACCACCGCGGCGCTGCTGGGCAGTTGCGTCCTCCAGCTGGACCGCCACCCGCGGGCGGCCGCCGAGGTGCGGGCCGCCCCCGAGCTGCTGCCCCTGGCCATCGAGGAGGTGCTCCGCTTCCATCCGCCGCTTCCCCGGCTGACCCGGCGCACCGCCACCGAGGTCACCGTGGGCGGCCGGACCGTCCCGGAGGGGCAGATCCTCGCGCTGTGGCTGGTCTCGGCCAACCGGGACGAGGCCGAGTTCGCCGACCCGGACCGCTTCGACGTACGCCGCCGACCCAACCCGCACCTCAGCTTCGGGCACGGCATCCACTTCTGCCTGGGCGCGGGGCTGGCCCGGCTGGAGACGCGTATCGCGCTCCGGCAGCTGTTCGAGCGGTACGGCAGGATCGAGGTGGCCGGCGAGGGCCGGTTCCACCATCCGTTCGCGATCCTGAGCGCCAAGAACCTGCCGGTGCGGGTGACACCGGTGTGAGGCCGTACGCGCCCGGTCAGCTCCCCGTCGTCTCGGCGTACGCGCGCAGCCGCGGTTCATCGACGATCAGGGTGTGACCGGGCGCCCGGTGCACCAGGCCGCCCGCGCGGAACTTCTTGAGGAAGTGACCGACACGGGACCGGGTGGTGCCCACCAGCTGCGCCAGTTCCTCCTGGGTGATCCGCTGGTCGATGCGGCGGTGCCGCTCGTGCCCCTCACCGAGCTTGCGCGACAGTCCCAACAGTACGGTGGCCAGCCGCTGTTCACTGGTCCTGGTGACCAACTGGGTGATGCGCTGCCGTTGTTCGGCCAGTCTGCCGACGAGAAACCGCAGGGACTCCTCGTACGCCGGCCCCGTGGCGAGGGCGTCCAGGAAGGCGGCGAGCGGGATACGGACGAGTTCGCTCGGGGCCATCGCCACGGCCTCGGTGTCCCGCACCGGCTCCAGCAGGCAGGACTCGCCGAAGATGTCGTACCGGCCGTGGATGTCCAGCAGACACGTGCGGCCCTGCCGGGTGACGGCGGCGGTCTTCACCCGTCCCGCGCGGACCAGGTACAGATGCGGATCGTGCCGGCCCGGGGTGTACACATGGCCGCCGGACGGCAGCCGGAGCATGTCGGCGGACCGGTCCAGCGCGCTGCCGGCCGCGCCCAGCAGGCCGGTCAGGCGAGCGGCGAGGACCACGGCGGGCTCGGCGGCGAGGATGCCCGGGACGTCGGCGGGCGCGGCTCGGGTCATGTCAGTAGTCCCGGTCGCCACCCCATGCCGAGGACCCCACGATCTCGCCCCTGGGCCGCTGGGTGGGCAGCTGCGCGACGACGTCGGCGCGGTTGTCGAGCATGGCCCGGTGCAGCTGCTGCACGAGGGGGCCGGGTTCCAGGCCGAGTTCCCGCACCAGGCCGCCGCGCAGCCGCTGGAAGGCCTCCAGCGCCTCGGAGCGCCTCCCGGAGAGATAGAGGGCGCGCATGTACTGGGCGTGCATGCCCTCCTGATGGGGGAACTCGGCGGTGAGCGCGGCGAGTTCGGTCAGCACCTCGCCGTAGCTGCCGAGCCTGAGCTGGGCGTCCACCAGGTACTCCAGCATCACCTGGCGGGAGACCTCCAGCTGGCGGCGCTTGGACTCGAGCACGGGGCCGATGGGGACGTCCACCAGAGCGGGGCCACGCCACTGGGCGAGGGCCTCGGCGAGCAGGGACACCCCTTGTTCGTCGTCGCCGTTGATCAGCGCGGTGCGACCGGCGGCCAGCAGCGACTGGTAGCGGTGCACGTCCAGCGTGGCGCCGTCGGTGCGCAGCTGGTAGCCGCCCGCCCGGGTGACGAGCACCTCCCGGGAGACTACGGCGGTGGACATGCCGGTCACCTTCGAGAGCAGTCGGCGCAGCGCGAGGATGTAGGTCTGAAGCGTCGTCGGGCCGCTGCTCGGCGGCGTGTCGTTCCACAGTTCCCGCATCAGGCTCGGCACCGGCACGACCCGGTCGGCGTTGACCAGCAGCGTGGTCAGCACGCTGCGCAGCTTGGGCGCGCTCGGCGCCCTGTTGATGTCACGCCCCCGGCAGGAGGGAACGTGCGTCGAAGACACCACTGTCAGCGGACCCAGGACACCCAACCGCACGTATTCCCCCTATCGCAGTGGTCACGTCACAGGGCGGGACGAGATCCCCACGAACGTGCTACAGACCTCTCGGAACACCCTCAAGAAACGGTCAAGTCGGAACTTTGTCCACACTAGATCGATCATCTGCGGGTCGATCACAGGAAGACCGGCCAGATGGAGATCGGCCACGTGGAGACCGGCCACAAGGAGACCGGCCAGGAAGACCGGTCACAGCGGACGGCCGACACCTCTCCGGTGTGACCAGGAGACCACCGCTTCCCTGAGCACCGTGTCCCAGCCGTCGATCTCGGAGAACTGGTACAGCGCGACCTCGGCCCGACCGTCGCGCGCCCGCTCCTCTCCGCGGGCGATCCCGGCGACCGTCGCGTGCCCGTCCCGGCCGTGGGCTCGCGACCCGTGCGACGCCACCCCCACACGCCGGCAGACCGAGACGACCGCATCGGGCAGCGGACGGTGACTGATCAGCAGCGACCCGGGAACCAGCCAGGCCGGGTCCAACGGCACGTCGTCAACCACGGCCACCACGTCCGACCGCGGTACCACGGCACGCGGCGTGACCTCCGCCAGCACGACCGGCACGTCCGCCAGGCGGGCGGCGGCGCCGGCGAAGGCGCGGGCCTCTTCCAGGTCGGCCGCGCACACCCGTACCACCGAGATCGACGGCAGCGCCTGCGTCAGCACCCGCAGGGTCGCGCGCGCGTGTTCGCCGGTGCCCAGCAGACCGAGCGAGCGGGCAGCGGCGGGCGCCAGATAGCGAGCGGCGAGGCCGGAGGGCACCGCCGCACTCCAACTGCGCACGACCCGCGGGCCGACGACCGCCGTCATCGCCCCGTCCTCGGTGGAGATCCAGAACTCGTCGGGTCGTACCTCGCCGCGGCTCCCCGCAGCGCGCACCGCGTGGGCCAGCCGTGCCCGCAGCGTCCAGAGCCCGCGCGTCCCCGGTCCCGGCCACACCGTCCGGGCCGGCCACCGAAGCAGCGTGCCGCGACGGGGCGCGGCCCCCAGCAACAGGTCCTCGAGCCGCTGAAAGAGGAACTCGAGGAATTCCGGGTCGTGGAGTACGCCGTGCAGATCCATCGAGGAGAGCAGCCGCAGCCGGGGCTCCCGGTCCATCCCCCCTCCAGGCGGTCTCGGCAGCGCGCAGGCGGCGACTTTATCGCAGGCGTAGGGCATCCGACACACGGCGTGAGCGATCAACCACCGTGTATCGAGCGGCCTTCGAGTGCCCGTCGGCAGACTCGGACGGGTCCGCCGCCCGGCGGACGCCGCCTTCCAGAGGAGGACGCATGTCGGACGCACCGAGCAGGACCGCGATCGTGACCGGCGCGACGAGCGGCATCGGCCTTGCCACCGCCCGCACGCTCGGCCGGACCGGCGCGCCGGTGTTCCTCTGTGCCCGGACGGCCGACGATGTGGCACGGACCGTGAAACAGCTGGCCGAGGAGGGGGTGGAGGCGGACGGCCGGGTGTGCGACGTGCGCGATCCGGCGGCCGTACGGGAGCTGGTCGCCGCCGCCGTGGAGCGCTTCGGGCCGGTCGGGATCCTGGTGAACAACGCCGGGCGCAGCGGCGGCGGTGCGACCGCCGACATCCCCGACGAGCTGTGGTCGGACGTGATCGAGACCAATCTGACCAGCGTGTTCCGAGTGACTCGGGCGGTGCTCAAGCAGGGCGGCATGCTGGCCCAGGGCTGGGGTCGGATCGTCAACATCGCCTCCACCGGCGGCAAGCAGGGCGTCGTCTACGGCGCCCCCTACTCCGCCTCCAAGCACGGTGTGGTCGGCCTGACCAAGGCGCTGGGCCTGGAGCTGGCCAAGACCGGCGTCACCGTGAACGCGGTGTGCCCCGGCTATGTGGAGACGCCGATGGCCCAGCGCGTGCGCAAGGGCTACGCCGACTTCTGGCAGACCACCGAGGACGCGGTGCTGGAGAAGTTCGAGGCGAAGATCCCGCTCGGCCGTTACGCGACGCCCGAGGAGGTCGCCGCCTTCGTCGGCTATCTGGTCACCGACGCCGGCGCGCCGATCACCGCCCAGGCGCTCAACGTCTGCGGCGGCCTGGGCAACTACTGACGAGCAGAGGAGAGGGCACGCATGAGCACACCCGGGACCCATCAGACAGAGCACCGCGTCGACGTCGCCGCCCCGGCCCGGACCGTCTACGACCTGGTCGCGGGCGTGGAAGCATGGCCGCGCGTCTTTCCGCCCACGGTCCACGTCGAGCACCTGGAGCAGTCCCCGTCCGCCGAGCGGATCCGCATCTGGGCCACCGCCAACGGCGAGGTGAAGACCTGGACCTCGCGCCGTGAGCTGGACGCCGTGGGACTGCGGGTGCGGTTCCGCCAGGAGGTGTCCCAGCCGCCCGTGGGCGGCATGGGCGGCGAGTGGATCATCGAGGAACTGCCGGGCGGCAGCTGCCGGGTACGGCTGCTGCACGACTTCCACGCGGTCGACGACGACCCGGACCACCTGGCCTGGATCACCCGCGCGGTCGACCGGAACAGCGGCTCGGAGTTGGCCGCGCTCAAGGCGGCCGCCGAACGCGCCGGAACCGGAGGCGACGACGACCGTCTCGCCCTGACCTTCGAGGACACCGTGCCCGTGGCCGCCGACCCGGCGGACGTGTACTCCTTCATCCGCGAGGGCGACCGCTGGGCGGAGCGCATCCCGCACGTCGCCCGCGCCGCGCTGACGGAGACGACGCTGGACGTGCAGCTGCTGGAGATGGACACCCGGACCAAGGACGGCTCGGTGCACACGACGCGCTCGGTACGCGTCTGTCTCCCGCCGCACCGCATCGTCTACAAGCAGCTCCAGCCGCCGCTGCTGATGTCCGTGCATACCGGCGAGTGGACGTTCAAGCGCTTGGCGTCCGGTGGTCTGGTGACCTCCCGTCACACGGTGGTGATCAACCCCGAGAACGTGGCGAAGGTGCTCGGTGCCGGGGCCACCGTGGCGGATGCCCGCGACTTCGTCCGCAACGCCCTGAGCGCCAACAGTACGGCCACGATCCGCACGGCCGACGAGTTCGCCGCCCGGCACGGGCGGAGGGTGCCGACCCGTGGCTGAGACCCTGGGCGAGCTGCTGCGCGCGGAACGCGTGCGGGCAGGGCTGACCCAGCAGCAGCTCGCCGACTTCGCCACGGTCGGCGTCCGGACCGTGCGGGATCTCGAGTCGGGGCGCTGCCTGGCACCCCGTCAGGGCACGGTCCGGCTGCTCGCCGAACAACTTGGCATGTCGCGTGCCGCCCGGGCCCGGCTGGAGGAACTGGCCCGGCGCGGCGCCGTCCGCGGTGGCGGGTCCGCCGCGGACGTCGCACGCACTCGCGGCGAGCGGCGCCAACTCGCCGCCCGCATCACCCGGTTGTGGCAGCGGGAGGGCGCCCCGGTGGTGTGGCTCGCCCCGCTGCCCCGGGACACCGCACTGCCGGCCCCGCCCGACCCGGCCCGCACTCTGCTCGTCCTCGACGGCGACGACCCGACGACCCGGCCCGAGGACGTCGTACGCCTGATGCACAGCTGTCCCGGAGTGCGTGTCGTCATCACGTGAACGGAAATCGACCGGCCCGCACGCAGAGGAGGCCGCAGCCCTCGGCTGCGGCC
>NZ_JBFBBE010000125.1:0-24889 GCF_040682555.1 Streptomyces sp. NPDC051172 | reverse complement strand
CTGATCCACAAGACCGGCCCCGCCACCTACGCCCTCGCCTGCTGACCCGACACGCTCGACACCGACCAGAAGATCCTTAACTTCCCGGCCTTGGTTCAAGAGCCCTGAGCGACCTCCTCCTAGCGTGTGGTGCATGACGTACGACGACGACCCGAAGCACCTGCACACCTACATGGCCGAGTGTGCCGCCGAGGCGGCGCGTGTGGCGCGCGGCGTCCCGGCGGACCGGCTCGGCAATCCCACCCACTGCACCGACTGGAACGTCCGCGCCCTGGTCAACCACTGGGTCCTCTACACCTCGCACGGCCTGGAGCACCGCGCCCTGCGCAAGCAGCTCCCCGAGGAGCTGACCGCCCGCGACTTCACCGCCGACCCCGACTGGCCCGCGGCCTACGCCGCCCAGCTGGACCGCGCCGTCGCGGCCTGGGCCGACCCCGCGGTGTGGGAGGGCGAGGTCGACCTCGGCATGGCCAAGATGCCCGCCGCCGAGATCGCCTCGATGGTCATCAAGGAGATGGCGGTGCACGGCTGGGACGTCGCCACCGCCACCGGCCAGCAGTTCCACCTCTCGGACGACGCGGCCCGCTTCGTCCTCGACGTGGTCGAGAAGCACGCCGAGCTCTACCGGCAGTACGACGGCTTCGCCGACCCGGTACCGGTGCCGGATGACGCCCCGGTGTTCGACCGGGCGCTCGCCGCCAGTGGACGGGACCCCGAATTGGGTCAGTGAGAAGTCACTGGATTGGGCCGGGACACTGCACCACCCGGCCACTACCGTCGACCCCATGACGAACACCTCGCCGACCCGAGTCGACTTCTGGTTCGACCCCGCCTGCCCCTTCGCCTGGATCACCTCCCGCTGGCTCCTGGAGGTCGAGCGTGAACGCCCGCTCGACCTCCGGTTCCACGCGATGAGCCTCTACCTGCACAACATCGGCAATGAACTCCCGGACTGGTACCGGGAGTTGGTCGACAAGTCGATAGGTCCGGTACGGGTCGCGGTGGCCGCAGCCGAGCGGCACGGCGAGAAGGTCCTGCGTGACCTGTACACGGCGTTCGGCACCCGCATCCACGAACGCAAGGCCGAGGACTTCGACGCGGTGATCACCGACTCCCTCGCCGAACTCGGCCTCCCCGCGGATCTCGCGTCCGCCGCGCACGACCCGTCCTACGACGAGGCCGTACGCCGCAGCCACGAGACAGGCACCGAGCCAGAATCGGGCGGCTATGTGGGCACGCCCACCATTCATGTCGACGGAACGGTGTGGTTCGGACCCGTGCTGAGGGCGATCCCGCGGGACACGCGAGCGGCCGAACTCTTCGACAGCTTCCGGGTGCTGGCGACCGACCCGGACTTCTTCGAACTCAAGCGCACCCGCACCGGCGGGCTGTCCTTCGACTAGCCCCTGTCGCCCCTCAGGCGCTCGCCCTCACCGGCAGCAGTGCCCCAGCGGACGCCTCGTCGTACCTGTGCAGAAGCACCCGTGCCACTTCCGGTGCCGCCCCCAGCACATCGGCGAGGACATCCGCCTGTGCCGCGCCCCGCGCGATGCGGTCCGGCAGAAAACCGGGTGCCAGGACGTACGGCGCCACGGCCACCCGCCTGCAGCCCAGCGCCCTGAACTCCCGCACCGCGTCCTCGGTGCGCGGAAGAGACGCGGAGGCGAACGCAGGTCGCACGGCGCACCAACCGGTGTGCCGCCACTCCCGCGCGATTTCTGCGATCACTGCGATCGCCTCCGGGTCGGTGGACCCCGCCGAGGCCAGCACGACCCCGGTCGAGGACTTGTCGGCGGGGCTCAGCCCCGCCTCGTACAGACGGCGTTCGAGCGCCGACAGAAGCAGCGGGGACGGGCCCAGCACCTCGGCCTGCCGGATCCGCAGCTGCGGCGGCGCGTCCCGCAGTACCGCAGGGATGTCCGCCTTCGCGTGGAACGCGCGCGTCAACAACAACGGCAGCGCTACGACGTCCTGGACGCCCTGTGCTGCCAGGGACTCCAGCACGCTTTGCACGGAGGGGATGTTGAAGTCCAGGAAGCCGGTCTCCACGCGCAGCCCCGGCCGCAGCGACCGTACGCGCCGCACCAGGGCGTGCACCGTCGCGGCGTGCCGCGGGTCGCGGCTGCCGTGGGCGATGACGAGGAGGACCGGCTCCGACTGGCGCATGGGATCAGCTCTTCACCAGCAGGCCGCGGCTGCGCAGCACCCAGCGCTCCAGCGGGCTGAAGATCAGCAGGTCGATGGCTATGCCGACGAACAGGATGAGCAGGATCGCGAGGAAGACCGTCGCCATGCTGCTGTTCGTACGGCCCACCTCCAGCAGCTGGCCAAGGCCCATGCCCATGTCCGGGGACTGGGCGATGATCTCGGCGGCCATCAGCGAACGCCAGGAGAACGCCCAGCCCTGCTTCAGACCGGCCACATAGCCGGGCAGCGCCGCCGGCATCACGATGTGCCAGGTGCCGCGCAGTCCCGTCGCGCCGAGGGTGCGGCCCGCGCGCAGGAACAGCGGGGGCACCTGGTCGACGCCCGAGACCAGGCCGTTGGCGATGGAGGGGACGGCGCCGAGCAGGATCACCGTGAACATCACCGAGTTGTCCAGCCCGAGCCAGATCACTGCCGGCGCGACCCAGGCCACGGAGGGCAGCGACTGCAGGCCGGAGAGGATCGGGCCGATGGCGGCGCGCACGAACTTCACTCGCGCCACCACCAGGCCCAGCGGCGTACCGATGACCAGTGCGAGCAGGAAGCCCAGCAGACCGCGGGAGACGCTGCCCCAGATGTAGTCGAGCAGGGTCCCCTTGAGCCACTGGTCCTCGACCTCGGCCCACACATCGCCGGGAGAGGGCAGCTTCGACGGGTTGTCGACGACCGGATAGAGCAGGGCCCAGGCCACCAGCACCACGGCGATGGCGATGATGGGCGGCAGGATCTTGTTCTTGAAGGTCTGGCTGAAGGGCGTACGGCCGGTGGCCGTGGTCTCCAGCGCGTCGAGGCCCGCCTCGACACTTCCGGCGTCCTGGGCCGGCGTCGTCTCAGTGCTGGCCATGACGGCGGATCTCCCCACGCAGTACATCGGTGATCTCAAGGGACAGTTCGGCCACGGGCGCGTCCTCGATACGGCGCGGCTGGGGGATGTCGACCGCCCACTCGCGCGCGATCCGCCCCGGACGGGACGACAGGAGGATCACGCGCTGCGCGAGCCGCACCGCCTCGCGCACGTTGTGCGTGACGAAGAGAATGGACACGCCCGTCTCCGCCCAGATCCGCGTCAGCTCGTCGTGCAGCACGTCGCGTGTGATGGCGTCGAGGGCCGAGAACGGCTCGTCCATCAGCAGCAGGTTGCTCTCCTGAGCGAGCGCACGGGCCAGCGCCGCACGCTGCCGCATACCGCCCGACAGCTCGTGGACACGCTTGCCGTACGCGCCCTTCAGACGGACGAGTTCGAGCAGCCGCTCCGTCCGCTCGCGCCGTTCGTTCTTCGGAACCCCCCTGAGCTTCAGGGCGAGTTCGATGTTCTTGCCCGCGGTCAGCCACGGAAAGAGGGCGTGTTCCTGGAACATCAGGGCGGGGCGGCCGTCCGTCGCGATGTTGCCGACGGTCGGCTCGTCCAGGCCCGCGACCAGATTGAGCAGGGTGGACTTGCCGCAGCCCGAGGCCCCCAGGAGGGTGACGAACTCGCCGGGCGCGACATCAAGAGTGATGTCGTCCAGGACGAGCTGCTGCCCGCCCGGTCCTGCGAAGGACTTCGAAACATGCTCAAGGCGAGCGGCGTACTCCACCGACTCTTCGGCCTTGGCGAGGGTCGTTGCCATGGTCGTCACCTCCTGGGAACTCGTCGGGCGGGGATTCAGCTGGAGCCGAGACCGGCGTCGTCGGCCGTGCTCTCGCCCTCGGCCTTGAGGACCTTGTTGAGGATCGTGAGGTCGTAGATGCCCTTCAGGTTCGGCTTCTGCAGGAGGCCGGCCTTGACCGCGTGCTCCGCCTCGGTGTTGAGGGTCGCGGCCAGCGGGTCGTTCGTGAACTGGATCGACTTCCAGGCCGGGTCCAGGACCTTCGCCTTGAGCGCCTTGCCGGAGTCGGCCTCCAGCTGCTTGTTGGCCGCCGCCTTCGCCTGGTCGGGGTTGGCGTTGATCCACTTGTTGGCCTCGACCGAGGCCTTCAGCACCGCCTCGACGGCCTTCGGGTGCTCCTTGAGGAAGGCCTGCCGCACGATGATGTTCGTGATCACGAACTTCTTGTCCGGCCACAGGGACGCCTCGTCGAGCAGGACCTTGCCGCCCTCCGCGACCAGCTTGGACGCGGTCGGCTCGGGCACCCAGGCGCCGTCGATGGCGCCGGACGCGTAGGCGTCGGGAGTGATCTTGTTGTCGGTGCGGACCACCGACACATCGCCCTTGCCGGTGTTCGCGTCGACCTTCCAGCCCTGGTCCGCGATCCAGTTGAGGAACGCCACGTCCTGCGTGTTGCCGAGCTGCGGGGTCGCGATCTTCTTGCCCTTGACGTCCTTCAGGGACTTGATCTTCTTCGGGTTGACGACCAGCTTCACGCCGCCGGAGGCCGAACCACCGATGATCTTCAGGCCCTTGCCGCCGGACTTGACGTAACCGTTGATCGACGGTGAGGGGCCGATCCAACCGATGTCGATGGAGCCGGAGTTGAGCGCCTCGATCTCGGACGGGCCCGCGTTGAAGATCTGGTAGTCAGCCTTGGTGGCGCCCAGCTCCTTCTGGAACAGGCCCTGCTGACGGGCGACGAGGGCGGTGCCGTGGGTCAGGTTGCCGAAGTAGCCGATCTTGACGGCCCCGAGGCCTTCGATCTTCGACGCCCCTGCGGCGACCTTCTCCTTGGAGTTGTCGGTCGTGGACTTGGACCCGTAGCCGCAAGCGGCAAGCGTGAGCAGGGGAAGTGCGGCTACCACGGCTACGCCGCGGCGAAGGAACGTTGAGCGGTTGACAGGCACGGGAGGTGTTCCTCTCGGAGGCCCGGCGGTCACGGTCTTTCAGGTCGTGGCCGGGAGGTCGGCAGGTCTTCGTCGCTTCCGGGACGTCGGGTGGGGGGACGGGGCGCGCAAGCAGTGCGCGTACGTCAACGCACACATCGCGCCACTCCGCCCTGCCCGCTGCCCAGAGCGCCGCTGCCGACGCGGCCGCCCTCCTTCGCGAACGTGGAGTAGTAGTCGAGGGAGTTCATGTCAGAAGTCCCAACCGTCGTCTTCGGACTCGTCCTTGACCGGCTCCGGGGACGCGAACGACTCGCCGACCATGCCCGCGGTGAGCGTGGTGCCGTCGTTCGGGTCGATCAGGATGAACGAGCCGGTGCGGCGCGAGTCGGCGTAGGAGTCCACCGGCAGCGGTTCCGCGGTGCGGATCTTCACGCGGCCGATGTCGTTGGCGACGAGCTGTCCCGGGTGCGGGTGCAGGGACAGGTCGTCGAGCGTGAGACGGGACGGGATGTCCTTGACGATGGCCTTGACCGTGCGGGTGCCGTGCTTGAGCAGCACCCGGTGGTTGACGGTCAGCGCCTGGTCGGCGACATGGCAGACGGTCGCCTCGATGTCCTGCGTGGTCGCCGGGGCGTCCTTGCTGGGCACGATCAGATCGCCGCGCGAGATGTCGATGTCGTCCTCCAGGAGGATCGTCACCGACTGGGTGGTCCAGGCGACGTCGACCGGCTCGCCGAGCAGGTCGATGCCGGAGATGCGGGAGGCACGGCCCGAGGGGAGTACCGTGACGGCCTCGCCGACGTGGAAGGAACCAGCGGCGATCTGGCCCGCGTAGCCCCGGTAGTCCGGGTGCTCGGCGGTCTGCGGGCGGATCACGTACTGCACGGGAAGACGTGCGTGGCAGTGGCTCAGGTCGTGCGTGACCGGGACCGTCTCCAGGTGTTCGAGCACCGTCGGGCCGCCGTACCAGTCCATGTTGGCGGACGGCTCCACCACGTTGTCGCCGGCGAGCGCCGAGATCGGGATCGCGGTGACCTCGGGGACGCCCAGCTCGGTCGCGTACGCCGTGAACTCCTCGGCGATCGCGGCGAAGACCGGCTCCTGGTAGTCGACCAGGTCCATCTTGTTGACGGCGAGGACGACGTGCGGGACACGGAGCAGGGCCGCGATCGCGGCGTGCCGGCGGGTCTGCTCGACGACGCCGTTGCGGGCGTCGACCAGGATCACCGTCAGCTCGGCGGTGGAGGCACCCGTCACCATGTTGCGGGTGTACTGCACATGGCCGGGGGTGTCGGCGAGGATGAACCGCCGCCGGGGCGTGGCGAAGTAGCGGTACGCCACGTCGATCGTGATGCCCTGCTCGCGCTCGGCCCGCAGGCCGTCCGTCAGCAGCGCGAGGTCGGGTGCCTCCTGGCCACGGCTGGCGGAGGCGCGCTCGACGGCCTCCAGCTGGTCGACCAGGACCGACTTGGAGTCGTGCAGCAGCCGGCCGACGAGCGTGGACTTGCCGTCGTCGACCGAACCGGCGGTCGCGAACCGCAGCAGGGTGGTCTCGGAGAGTTCCGTGGTGGTGCTCATGCCTAGAAGTACCCCTCGCGCTTACGGTCTTCCATCGCGGCCTCGGACATCTTGTCGTCGGCGCGGGTGGCACCGCGCTCGGTGAGCCGGGAGGCGGCGATCTCCGTGATGACCTGCTCCAGGGTCACGGCGTCCGAGTCGACGGCACCGGTGCAGGACATGTCGCCGACGGTCCGGTACCGGACGAGCCGCTTCTCGACGGTCTCGCCGTCCTTGGGCCCGCCCCACTCGCCCGCGGTCAGCCACATGCCGCTGCGGGCGAACACCTCACGCTCGTGCGCGAAGTAGATCTCCGGCAGCTCGATGCCCTCACGGGCGATGTACTGCCACACGTCCAGCTCGGTCCAGTTGGACAGCGGGAAGACGCGGACGTGCTCGCCGGGCGCGTGGCGGCCGTTGTACAGGTTCCACAGCTCCGGGCGCTGGCGGCGCGGGTCCCACTGCGAGAACTCGTCCCGCAGCGAGAACACCCGCTCCTTCGCGCGGGCCTTCTCCTCGTCACGGCGCCCGCCGCCGAAGACCGCGTCGAACTTCTCCGCCTGGATCTTCTCCGTCAGCGGCAGCGTCTGCAGCGGGTTGCGGGTCCCGTCCGGGCGCTCCTTGAGCACCCCCCGGTCGATGTAGTCCTGCACGGAGGCCACATGCAGTCGCAGCCCGTGCTCCGCCACCGTCCGGTCGCGGTACTCCAGGACCTCGGGGAAGTTGTGCCCGGTGTCCACGTGCAGCAGCGAGAAGGGCACCGCGGCCGGCGCGAACGCCTTCAGCGCCAGGTGCAGCATGACGATGGAGTCCTTGCCGCCGGAGAACAGGATCACCGGCCGCTCGAACTCGCCCGCCACCTCGCGGAAGATGTGCACCGCCTCGGACTCGAGGGCGTCCAGGTGGGAGAGGACGTACGGAGCGGCCGTGCCCTCCTCCGCCTTGGCAACGGTCGTCATGCCAGTCCCCTTTCGGTGAGCAGCGCGTGGACCGCGGCCGCGGACTCCTGGACGGTCTGGTGCTGCGACTCGATGCGCAGATCGGGTGTCTCGGGCTCCTCGTAGGGGTCGTCCACCCCGGTGAGCCCGGACAGCTCGCCCGCCGCCTGCTTGGCGTACAGACCCTTCACATCACGTACGGAGCAGACCTCGACCGGGGTCGCCACGTGCACCTCGATGTACGGCGCCCCGCCCTCCTGGTGGCGCTTGCGCACCGCCTCGCGGCTGTCCGCGTACGGTGCGATCACCGGGACGAGCGCCTTGACGCCGTTGCGGGCGAGCAGTTCGGCGAGGAAGCCGATGCGCTGCACGTTGGTGTGCCGGTCCTCGCGGCTGAAGCCGAGGCCCGCGGAGATGAACTCGCGGATCTCGTCGCCGTCGAGCACCTCGACGAGGTGGCCCTCCTCGCGCAGCCGGCCGGCCAGCTCGTACGCGATGGTGGTCTTGCCGGCACTCGGCAGACCCGTGAGCCAGACGGTGGCTCCGGTCGTCACGTTCGTCTCCTGAATGTCTGTCGTCGTCATCCGTGCAGCCCGCACTCGGTCTTGGCGCTGCCCGCCCAGCGGCCCGCGCGGGCGTCCTCGCCCTCCAGGACGCGGCGGGTGCAGGGGGCGCAGCCGACGGACGCGTAGCCGTCCATCAGCAGCGGGTTGGTCAGTACGCCGTGTTCGGCGACGTAGGCGTCCACGTCGTCCTGGGTCCAGCGGGCGATCGGGGAGATCTTGACCTTCTGGCGCTTCTCGTCCCAGCCGACGACCGGGGTGTTCGCCCGGGTCGGGGACTCGTCGCGGCGCAGACCGGTCGCCCAGGCCACATGGTTCTTCAGGCCCTGCTCCAGCGGCTGGACCTTGCGCAGCCTGCAGCACAGGTCGGGGTCGCGGTCGTGCAGCTTCGGGCCGTACTCCGCGTCCTGCTCGGCGACCGTCTGGCGCGGGGTGAGCGTGATGACGTTGACGTCCATCACCGCCTCCACCGCGTCCCGTGTACCGATCGTCTCGGGAAAGTGGTAACCGGTGTCGAGGAACACCACGTCAACGCCGGGCATCGCGCGCGAGGCGAGATGGGCGACCACCGCGTCCTCCATCGACGAGGTCACACAGAAACGCTTGCCGAAGGTCTCGGCCGCCCACTGGAGGATCTCCAGCGGGGAGGCGTCCTCCAGGTCACGGCCGGCCTGCTCGGCGAGCGCCTTCAGGTCCTCGGTCGCCTTCTCTTCCTGAACCGCGGTCATATGTCGTCTCCCCCAGCTTCGGAGTGCTGAAGACCCCGGGCGAGCAGCCCGAGGAACTTCAGCTGAAAGGCCCGGTTGCACGCCGCGCATTCCCATGCGCCGTGGCGACCTTCAACGGCTTCGCTCGGACGCAGGTCCTCGTCGCCGCAGTAGGGGCAGTAGAAGGGGGCGGCCCGCTCGCTCACGAGAGGGCCTCCTCGGACGCACGGGAGGCCCAGGCGGCGAACCGCTCGCCGTCCTCGCGCTCGGCCTGGAACCGCTTGAGGACACGCTCGACGTAGTCGGGCAGCTCCTCGGACGTGACCTTCAGGCCACGGACCTTGCGGCCGAACCCGGCCTCCAGGCCGAGTGCACCGCCGAGGTGCACCTGGTACCCCTCGACCTGCTCGCCCTTGTCGTTCAGGACGAGCTGCCCCTTGAGACCGATGTCCGCCACCTGGATACGGGCGCAGGCGTTCGGGCAGCCGTTGATGTTGATGGTGATGGGCTCGTCGAACTCCGGGATGCGGCGCTCCAGTTCGTCGATCAGGGACGAACCGCGCTGCTTGGTCTCGACGATGGCGAGCTTGCAGTACTCGATGCCGGTGCAGGCCATGGTGCCGCGCCGGAACGGGGACGGCTTGGCCGTCAGGTCCAGCGCCTCCAGGGCCTCGACCAGCGGCTCGACCTGCGACTCCTCGACATCGAGGACGATCATCTTCTGCTCGACGGTCGTGCGGACCCGGCCCGAGCCGTGGGCCTCGGCGACCTCGGCGATCTTGGTGAGCGTGGCGCCGTCGACGCGGCCGACGCGCGGGGCGAAGCCGACGTAGAAGCGGCCGTCCTTCTGCCGGTGTACGCCGACGTGGTCGCGCCAGCGGCCGGAGGGCTCGGCGGGTGCGGGACCGTCGGCCAGCTTGCGCTGGAGGTAGTCGTCCTCCAGGACCTGGCGGAACTTCTCCGCGCCCCAGTCGGCGACGAGGAACTTCAGACGGGCGCGGGTGCGCAGCCGCCGGTAGCCCCAGTCGCGGAAGATGCCGACCACGCCGGCCCAGACCTCGGGCACCTCGTCCAGCGGCACCCAGGCGCCGAGCCGGACGCCGAGCTTCGGATTGGTGGACAGACCGCCGCCGACCCACAGGTCGAAGCCGGGGCCGTGCTCGGGGTGCTCGACGCCGACGAACGCGATGTCGTTGATCTCGTGCACCACGTCGAGCAGCGGGGAGCCGGAGATCGCCGTCTTGAACTTGCGGGGCAGGTTGGAGAACTCCTTGCTGCCGATGTAGCGCTCGTGGATCTCGTCGATGGCCGAGGTGCCGTCGATGATCTCGTCCTCGGCGATGCCCGCGACCGGCGAGCCGATGATGACGCGCGGTACGTCGCCGCAGGCCTCGGTGGTGGACAGCCCGACCGCCTCCAGGCGGTTCCAGATCTCCGGGACGTCCTCGATGCGGATCCAGTGCAGCTGGATGTTCTGCCGGTCGGTGATGTCCGCGCTGCCGCGCGCGAACTCCTGCGAGATCTCACCGACCACACGCAGCTGCCGGGTGGTGAGACGGCCGCCGTCGATCCGCACCCGCAGCATGAAGTACTTGTCGTCCAGCTCCTCCGGCTCCAGGATCGCGGTCTTGCCGCCGTCGATCCCGGGCTTGCGCTGGGTGTACAGACCCCACCAGCGCATACGTCCGCGCAGGTCGTTGGGGTCGATCGAGTCGAAGCCGCGCTTGGAGTAGATCGTCTCAATGCGTGTCCGCACATTGAGACCGTCGTCGTCCTTCTTGAACTGCTCGTTGCCGTTCAGCGGGGTGTGGTGCCCCGCGGCCCACTGACCCTCACCGCGGTGACGGCTCACCTTGCGGCGGGGAGTCGCGGCGGCAGGCTTCTGCGGGGTGGCGGCCATGGTTCTACGTCCTTCGGGACAGGCGGGAAAACGGCTCTGACCTGCGCGTTCGGGCGCATGGGCATACGTGCGCGTCATTGCGCAGGATGAGAGGGATGTCGGCAGATGTCGGGCTGGGCTGCGGCTCTCAGCTCGCCGGACAGATGGCGCTGGACATGCGGCCGAGGTCGACGTGCCGCCGACTCACCAAGGCAATTCCAGTTCCAGACATGACGGAAGCGTGTCATGGCAATCTGGACACAGTCCAGCTTCGTCCATGATGCGGACACCCTTGTCCCGAAGTGTGAGACAAGGGTGTCGTCGATCACATCGGCTGCCGCCGGTCTTGTCGGTGCAGGTCAGGCGCGGTATGCCCCGGGCCACGGGCCCGGCGCCGCCACCTCCGCCTGCTCCTCGACCTTGGTGTCGAAGAGCTTGAAGCCCCGGCGCAGATAGTTGTCCATGGCGTGCTCCCCGTCCAGGCTGCACGTATGCAGCCAGACCCGCTTCGTCTGCGCCAGTCCGGGCCGGCGCTCCGCGAGGTCCCAGGCGCGGGCGGCGCCGTACGACAGCAGGTGCCCGCCGATCCGCCGGCCCCGGAAGGCGGGCATCAGACCGAAGTAGGCGATCTCCACGACCCCGTCGTCCTGCGGGTCCAGTTCCACGTACCCCGCGGGCGTCCCCCGGTCGTATGCAACCCATGTCTCCACACCTGGCCGGCCCAGGTGCTCCTGCCACCGCGCATACGTCCAGCCCAGCCGGTCGATCCAGCGGATGTCACCGCCGACGGACGCATACAGGAAGCGGCTGAACTCGGGCGAGGGCACCTCGGAGCGAACGATCCGCACGTCCCCTTCCGGCGCGGCGGCCGGAAGCAGCTCGGTCGGTGCGGTCTGCTCCAGGGACCAGGTGGTCACGGGAATGTTCGTCATGCCCGTCAGGGAATCATCCGCCGGGTAGTTGTGTCGATCGGTGTCTCAGCAGGTCGGGCCCAAGTCCGCTGCGGCTCGAAAGCGCCCCCGAAGGGGCGCGGGGCTGTGTCAATATGCGGCTCCGCCGCGATGGGGTCCCCCCGCTCGAGCGAAGCCGAGAGTGGGGGAGCGACCAGCCGCGACGGTCCCGCAGACGAACGACGGCACATCGCGGCACGGCCCGGAAGGACTACCCCAGAGACCTCTCGACCGAGCTGAGCGGCAACGCATACAACATCCGCCCGGCCTGCGACCACACCTCGCCGGTCTCCTCCCAATAGGACAGGGCCCCGGAGGGTCCGGCCCAGCACCGGTTCGTACCGTCCGAACCGCACCGCGTGGCCTTCGCGCCACGTGCGTTCTGCCGCCACAGCGTGCCGTGGCCGCCCGCGGTGTCCGCCGCGCGGGCCAGGTACCACTGTGACCCGTACGACAGCACCCCGCCGACAGCGGCCGTCTTCGTCTCGTACGCCTCGATCGCGGTCGCGCGTCCCGCGGCGTCGGTGGTCAGCAGACCGGCGCGGTCCGGGTCGCTGCTGAACGCGTAACGCCACAGCCGGGTGTGCCGACCGCTGTCCGCCGGCACCCACTCGCTCGCCACCAGGCTGTCCGGCGCGGTGCTGCGGTCGAGGGAGATCGCAACCGGGCGGGCGCTCCCACCGGTGAGCCGGTACGAGCCGACGGCCGGCAGGACGTACCGTGCGCCGTTCGCAGCCCAGCCGCCGCGCACCCTGCCGACCGCACCGCTGTCGACGGTGGCCCGCTGGATGCGGTGCATGTCGTACACGTACAGGCCGTCCGCGGCGGTGACCAGGAGCTTGTCCTGGTACCAGACCATGCCGGAGACGGAGGAGGTGAGCCCGCGGTAGTCGCGGCCGCCGTCGACCGGGACGGCGAGGGTCGCCCAGGCGTAGGTGAGGCGGTCGGGGTCGCCGGCGTCGACGAAGGCGACCCGGGCGAGGCCCGGCTTCGCCGACCTGCCCACCTGGTGGGTCCAGCCGGAGAGGATCACGCGGTGCTCGCCCCAGTGGCCGTCGTCGTCCGCGTCCCCGGAGGTGGTGACCGCGCCGGCCCGCCAGCCGCGGGTGTCGGCGGCGTCCCAGCAGTAGGCGCGCGTGGCGGCGGGCGCCACGGGCAGCGCCGTGCGCTCGACGGTCGTACAGTCGGCCGCACCGAGCAGGGAGTGGTCGGCGTCGTCGAGGACCGTGCTCACGCCGACGGGCCTGCCCATGGCGGCGGCGAGCCGGTCGAGGGTGCTGCGCGGCACCAGGCGCTCCTGGAGCCGCAGCCCGGTCGTCCGCTCGGACGCGGCGAGTGCCTTGAGGGCCCCCGGCCTGTCACCGACCGTGGCCTGCGAGGCGCTGATCATGGTGGCGGCGGCGGTGAGTGCGAGGGCGGTTCCGGCGAGAAAGGCGCGCAGCGCACGGCCCCGCTTCTGCCTGCGGTGTCGGCCACGTTGCTTCATACGTCCTCCCGAGGCGGGCCAACTGCGGCCATTGGTCCGTGTGTTGACCAAAGGAGCAGGTGGGGTGGCCCGTAGAGGGATGCTACGGCAGTCCGGGGCGGTAGGGCACGAAGACCGTGCAAATATGCGGAAGATACGGCCGTGTGGTCACTGAGGGGTATGTGTCGGACACGCTCAGGGCATGTCTGCCGGCTGCCGTATGTTGATCACTGCCGGTGCCGTCGACTGCGGCAGCAGATCGCGTGGGTCGGCCGGCAGGAGCAGCTCCACCTCCGCGTCCTCCGCGAAGCGGTACGGCCGGTGCTCCAGCAACCCGCCGAGATAGCGCCGTACTCGGGACATCTCGGCGCGCACCGTGACCGTACGGGCCGGGTCGCCGAACACCTCCTCGGCCAGGCCGGCCGCGCTGCGGCCGCCGGGCTGCAGGGCGAGCAGATAGAGCAATTCGGCGTGCCGGGGGCTCAGTTCGTGGCTCCAGGAGCCCGCGGACCCGGACACCGTGACCGACCAGCGGCGCGACTGCGTCAGGTCCAGGACGATGCGCGTGGCGCCGCGCGGCACCGGCTCGTCCGTGGCCAGGACCAGCCAGCCCTCGGCCAGCGGCTCCACCGAGCACAGACCGAGCGGCGGCAGCCACCGGCGGCCCGCCGTCAGCGACTTGGGCAGGGCGACCCGGCTGGTGTACGGCATCCCGGTCACCGCCGCGGTCCAGCCGTCCCGGTCCACCGCCAGCGCCCGGCCGCCGACCCGGGCCAGCACCGGCGCGGCCACCGCGCGCAACCGCTCCAGCGAGGTCAGATGCAGCTCGCGCAGCCGGGCCTCGGCGAGCTTGGCCACCGAGTCCACCCAGGCGAGCGTGGCCGGGTGCATCGTCTCCAGCGGTCCGCTGACGTCCACGACACCGATCAGCCGGCCGTCGCGCGGGTCGGTGATGGGCGCGCCCGTACAGGTCCAGGAGGTCTGCGAGCGCACGAAGTGCTCCGAACCGAAGACCTGCACGGGCCGGCGCACCACGGTCGGGGTGCCGATGCCGTTCGTCCCGACGACGTCCTCCCGCCAGTCGGCGCCCAGTTCGAAGCCCAGCCCGTCCGCCTTGCGCAGCACGGCCGGGCTGCCCTCGCGCCACAGCACCCGGCCGTCCGCGTCGGCGACCACCATGATGTGGTGGGCGACGTCCGCGACCGACAGCAGCCCCTCCCGCAGCACCGGCAGGACGTGCCGCAGCGTCGTGCTCTCCCGGCGCCGCCGGACCTCGTCGGAGGGCAGCAGCCCGGAGCGGTGGTCGCGTTCGGGGTCGATGCCGCTGCGCAGCATGCGCCCCCAGGACTGCTCGATCACCGGGCGCGGCGCGACGGGGGCGCGCTGCCCGGAGAGCCTGGCGGCGCGGACCTCGCTGAGTACCCGCGCCGCGCGCGCCGTGTCGACCACGGCGAGCTGCGTCACGTCTGTCGGCGGGTGCACCACGGGGCCTCCCGGAAGAAGGGCTCGGGACAACCGGCTTCTCGCCGCGTTTCGGCCACGGAGCCGGAGTCGTCCGTACTGTCCGTCTCATAGTGCCGTCCGTTGCCGGCGGACGGGCCCACTCCAGCCGCAGACAGCAGCAAGTTGCAACCCCTTGCAACCCTGGTGGACCGGCTCCTGGTTGATTGAATATTGAGCAACGCCGTCCCGAGCGGCGTTCGTGGCCTCGAACGGGCCGGTTGGGCGGGGGTGGTGCCGTGTCGGCGCAGCACCACCCCCGTGCTGCATGAGCCCAGGTCAGGACACCGGTCGGGCCCGTTCCACCACCGACGCCAGGTCCAGGGTGTGGGGCAGTGTCCCGAAGGCCGCGCCCCCGTCGCCGCCCAGCCGTGCGGCGCAGAAGGCGTCGGCCACCTCCGGTGGGGCGAACCGGACGAGCAGCGAACCCTGCAGCACCAGCGCGAGCCGCTCCGTCAGCCGCCGGGCCCGCCCCTCGATCCCGTCCAGGTCGGCCAGCTCGGTCAGCAGGTCCTTGATCGCGCCGTCCAGGCGGTGGTCGGCACCCCGGGCCTTGCCGACCTCCTGGAGATAGGCGTTGAGGGCCTGCGGCTCGCGCTGCAGGACGCGCAGCACGTCCAGCGCCTGTACGTTCCCGGCGCCCTCCCAGATCGAGTTGAGCGGCGACTCGCGCACCAGCCGGGGCAGCCCCGACTCCTCGACGTACCCGTTGCCGCCCAGGCACTCGGCGGCCTCGACCGCGACCGGCGCACAGCGCTTGGTCACCCAGTACTTGGCGGCCGGCACGGCGATCCGCAGCAGCGCCCGCTCCTGCTCGCCGCCCTCGTCACAGGCGGCGGCGAGACGCAGCGCCAGCGTGGTCGCTGCCTCGGACTCCAGCGCCAGATCGGCCAGGACGTTGCGCATCAGCGGCTTGTCGACCAGCTTCGCGCCGAACGCCTCCCGGTAGGTGCAGTGGTGCACGGCCTGCGCGACCGCCTGCCGCATCAGGCCCGCCGAGCCCAGCACGCAGTCCAGCCGGGTCGCGGCCACCATGTCGATGATGGTGCGCACTCCGCGCCCCTCCTCGCCGACCCGGCGGGCCCAGGTGCCGTCGAACTCGACCTCGCCGGAGGCGTTGGAGCGGTTGCCGAGCTTGTCCTTGAGCCGCTGGATCAGAAAGACGTTGCGGGAGCCGTCCTCCAGGACGCGCGGCACGAGGAAGCAGGTGAGCCCGTCCGGAGCCTGGGCGAGCACCAGAAAACCGTCGGACATCGGGGCCGAGCAGAACCACTTGTGCCCGGTGAGCTCGTACGTTCCCTCCTCGGCGAGGGGCCGTGCGGCCGTCGTATTGGCGCGTACGTCGCTGCCGCCCTGCTTCTCCGTCATGCCCATCCCGAACAGGGCCCCGGCCTTGAGGCGGGCGGGCCGCAGCTCGCGGTCGTAGACCATGGAAGTGAGCCGCGGTTCCCACTCGGCGGCCAGCGCCGGGTCGGTGCGCAGGGCGGGGACGGCCGCGTGGGTCATCGACAGGGGGCAGAGGTTCCCGGCCTCGACCTGCGTCCACACCAGGAACGCTGCCGCTCTGCGGACATGGCCGCCGGGCCGGACCCAGGCCGCGGTCAGCCCCGCAGCGACACCCTTGCCGAGCAGGCGGTGCCAGGCCGGGTGGAAGTCGACCTCGTCGACGCGGTGGCCGTGGCGGTCGTGGGTGCGCAGCCGGGGCGGGTTCTCGTTGGCCTGGACCGCCCATTCCTGCAGCTGCGCCGACCCGGAGGCCCGGCCGAGCGCGGCCAGGTCGCCGTGCGCCTCGTCGAGCAGTTCGGGGTCCAGGTGCCGTTCGACGGCCTCGGTGAGGGCACGGTCGGCGCCGTAGAGGTCGTAGTCGGTCAGGGGTGGGGGTTGGTTGGTCACTGTGTGGGTGCGGCCTGCCATGCGGCGAAAGTACCCCCGGTGGGGGTGGTGAGCCACCAGGGGGCTGCGTCCCCTGGGCTCCCTCCCGGTACACCGTGTCCGGATGGCGTTCGCCGAGGTCCGGGGCGATGGCCACCGCGGTGCCCTCGGCACAGTGGGGTCTTGCCGCCCTGGATGGGCGCGCCCTCTCTCCTGGGTGGGCTCGCGGTCCCGCACACCCTCGGCAGAGATACGGCGTTTTCGATGGCGATCCCCGTGCAGCCGTGCTCTGATCGCGGCGCGCAGCTGCCCGGCTTGCTGTCATGGCCATGGTGGCAAATGGGTCGGATTCCTGCGGTGATTGCCGCCCTGTTGCGCCCAGGTTTCCGCGGCAGCGCTCCGACAGGCTGCCGGGGCGGGGGATGAGTGCACCCGACCACGGCGGATACCGTTAGGTCGTGCAGTCAGCAAGTGAATCGCCGCAGAGCCCCTCCGGGCGTCTCCACCGGGCGCGTGCCCTCTATCGGAACGTCTCGAAGCGCAGGACTGCCTGGCTGCTGCTCAAGGACACCGTCAACTCGTGCATGGAGTACCGCATCCTGGGCCTGGCGGCCGAGGCCGCGTTCTTCACGCTGCTGTCCGTGCCGCCCCTGCTGCTGAGCCTGATCGGCCTGCTCGGCTACGTCGACGCCTGGACCGGCGCCCACTCCATCGCGAGCCTGGAGAACAACATCCTGGAGGCGTCCCGCACCGTCCTGTCCGACAAGGGCGTCTCGGAGATCGCCCAGCCGATCCTGCACGACGTCATGAAGGGCGGCCGGCCGGACGTCATCTCCATCGGCTTCCTGTTCGCCCTGTGGTCGGGCTCCCGCGCCGTGAACGTCTTCATCGACACCATCACCGTGATGTACGGCCTGGACGGCGTCCGCGGCATCGTGAAGACCCGGCTGCTGTCCTTCGCGCTGTTCATCGTCGCCCTGCTGATCGGCTCGGTCGCGCTGCCGCTGATGGTGGCCGGGCCGGACGCGGTGGTGAACATCGTGCCGTGGTCGACGACCGTCGTACAGGTCCTGTACTGGCCCGTCGTCATCGTCCTGTCGATCGCGTTCCTGACCACGCTGTACCACGTGTCCGTGCCCGTACGCTCCCCGTGGATCGAGGACGTGCCCGGCGCCCTGGTCGCCCTCGCGATGTGGGTGCTCGGCAGCTTCCTGCTGCGCATCTACCTGACCAGCACGGTCGAGGGCCCCACCATCTACGGCTCGCTCGCCGCGCCCGTCGCCGTACTGCTGTGGATCGGCGTGTCCGCGTTCGCCGTCCTCGTCGGGGCCGCGGTCAACGCCGCGATCGACCGGGTCTGGCCGGCCGCCGCCACCGCCGCGGCACGCGCCGCGAACGAGAGGCTGCGCGAGGTGCAGCTGGCCGAACACGTGGCCCGCGCGGCGGCCGGCCACGAAACCGACCCGACCGACCCGGACATGCCCTCCGAGTTCCCGGAACGCTGGTCCCGCTTCCTGCCCCCGGAAGACGTGACATCACGCTTGCGCACACACGTGAAGAGCACCCACCCGCACCACAAACACGACGATTCCTGAAGCGCCCCCAAAGGGGAGCGACCAGCCACATACGGCCGGCACCCCGCAGACATCCCGCACCCCGACGGCGCTCCCCGCTAAACCTTCCTAACCCCTGCCGCCGCAGCCTCCCGCACAAACTCCCCGAAGTCGCGGGGTGCACGCCCCGACACCTGCCGAACCCCGTCCGTGAGATGCGCATTGCGCCCATCGAGCAGCCCCTCGAACACCCCCACCAGAAATTCCGCCTCCTGGGGCGGCACGCCGAACCCGGTCAGCGCCTCGCGGTAAGCCCGCGCAGGCACCGGCGTATAAGAAACCGTCGTACCGATCGCCGCAGAGATCTCCGCGACCGCCTCGCGGAACGACAGCAGCCGCGGCCCGGTCACCTCCACCGTCCGCCCGACATACCGCTCCCCGGCCGTCAGTGCGACAGCGACGACGTCGGCGATGTCCCGCACATCGACGAACGGCTCCCGCACCTCACCGGCCGGAAACACCAGCTCCCCCCTGCGCACCTCCTCCACCAGCGGCCCCTCGCTGAAGTTCTGCGCGAACCACGCGGCCCGTACCACCGTCCACTCCGCACCAGACGCCTTCAGCGCCTCCTCGGTCGCCAGAGCCTCCTCCTCGCCGCGCGCCGACAGCAGCACCAGCCGCCGCACCCCGAGCCCGACCGCCTCCCGGGCGAGCGCCCCGACACCCTCGGTTGCGGCGGGGGCACCGACGTCGGACGGGTACACCAGGTACGCCGCGTCGGCGCCCCGCAGCGCCTGCGCCCAGGTCGTCGGGTCCTCCCAGTCGAAACCGTGGGCGCGGGACGCGGCCCGCACCGCGAGCCCCGCCGCCCGTGCCGCCTGCGCCACGCGACTCCCGGTGCGCCCCGAGGCACCGGTCACCACAACCGTCATGTTCTGCGTGTTCGCTGCGTTGTCAGCCATGCCTCCAGTCAAGGGCCGCCCGCCCCAGGACCCCATCGCTGAACGGCTCATTCCCGTGCGCGGGCGTCTACGCTCACGGCATGGACCCCCTTGCAGGTCTCCTCGACGGACCCCGCGCGCGGGGCGCCTTCATGATCCGGGCGTGTTTCGAACCGCCCTGGTGCGTACGGATCGAGGACCGCGCCCCGCTCACCGTCATGCTGATGGTCCGCGGCGAGGCGTGGATCATGCCGGACGCGGGCGAGCGAAGCGAGATGGGGGCCCCGGCCGAAGGCTGGGGGAGGGTGCTGCTGCGGCCCGGCGACCTCGCCATCGCGCGCGGCCCGGACCCGTACACCTGTACCGACGACCCCGAGACGGAGCCGCAGGCGCTGATCCTGCCGGGTGCCGAGTGCCGCCACCCCGACGGGCGTTCCCTCAACGGCGTCATGGACCTCGGCGTGCGCACCTGGGGCGACCGGCTCGACGGGTCGGCCCTGCTGCTGATCGGCACCTATCTGTGGCAGGGAGAGGTCAGCGGGCGGCTGCTGGACGCCCTGCCGCCGCTGCTGTCCCTCACGCCCGAGGTGTGGGACTGCCCGCTCACCCCGCTCCTCATGGAGGAGATCGTGCGGGACGAACCGGGCCAGGAGGTCGTCCTGGACCGCCTTCTCGACCTGCTGGTCATCGCCGCGCTCAGGGCCTGGTTCGCCCGTCCGGAGGCGGCGGCACCGGCCTGGTACCGGGCGCTGGCGGACCCCGTGGTGGGCAGGGTCGTCCGCCTGCTCCACGACGACCCCGCACACCCCTGGACGGTCGCCTCCCTCGCGGCCACGGCGGGAGTCTCCGGGGCCGCCCTCGCCCGCCGCTTCACCGGCCTTCTGGGCGAGCCCCCGATGACGTACCTGACCGGCCGGCGCCTGGCCCTGGCCGCCGACCGGCTGCGCGACAGCGACGACACCCTGGAGGCGATCGCCCGCCGGGTCGGCTACGGCAGCGCCTTCGCACTGTCGAGCGCTTTCAAGCGGGTGTACGGCGTGAGCCCGCAGGAGCACCGGACGCGGACGGCGTAGCCTTCCGTACGTGTACACGGAGAGGGCGTCCCGGCTGACCGGGGCCGTCGTGTGGACGAACACCCCGACCGAGGCGGGAGCCGGACGGGTGCTGCCCGACGGCTGCATGGACCTGCTGTGGCACCAGGGCCGGCTGCTGGTCGCGGGGCCCGACACGCGCGCGTACGTCACCGCGGGCGAGCCCGGAGTGTGGGTCGGCGTCCGCTTCTGCCCCGGCACCGCCCCAGCCCTCCTGGGCGTACCCGCGCACGAGCTGCGCGACCGGCGTGTCGCGCTCAGCGAACTGCGGCCGGCCGCGGAGGTCCGCCGTCTCACCGCCTGCGTGAACTCCGCCCCCGAACCGGCAAGCGGCCTGGAGGAGTTGGCGCTCAGGCTGGCCGCCGACACCGAACCCCCCGACCCGCTGCTACGGCACCTCGTGACCGCCCTCGGCGAGGGCCGCCCGGTCGCGGCCACCGCCGACGAACTCGGCCTGGGCGCCCGCCAGTTGCACCGCCGCTCCCTCGCCGCCTTCGGTTACGGCCCCAAGATGCTGGCCCGTGTGCTGCGGCTGCAGCGGGCGCTGGGGCTGGCCCGGGAAGGGGTGCCGTTCGCGGAGACGGCGGTCCGGGCCGGCTTCGCCGACCAGGCCCATCTGGCCCGGGACGTCAAGGAGTTGACGGGGCTGCGGCTCGGGCAGCTACTCGGCCGCGGCTAGCTGCGCGAACAGGTCGACGCCGTTGCCGTCCGGGTCGTGCACCACGGCGTACCGCATCCCCCAGAAGGCGTCCCACGGCTTGAGTTCGCCGTGGTACCCGGCGCCCACGAGTTCTTCGTACACGGAGTCGACCTCGGCGGGCGACCCGCACTTGAAGGCGAGCGAGACCCGGCCGCCGCCGGCGGGCGGCTGCCACCCCGGGTGGAAGGAACGGACGGTCTCCTCGGGATCCAGGGCGAGGGTCAGCCCGCCGGGCAGTTCGGCCTCGACGTGCGGCTGGTCCTCGGAGCCCTCGGGGAAGACGAGCCCGAGGCGGCGGTAGAAGGCGAGCGAGGCGGCCAGGTCGGAGACGACCAGGCCGACCACGGCGAATCGTGGAGTCATGGCGTCACCGTAGGCAGCGCCCGGGCGGCCGGTCTTGAAGGAATCGGACACGCTCAGCGGAAGGTCACCGGCCCGCGAGGCGTGTCCACCGTGAACGAGAGCCCCACCGGCCCCTCGGTCACGACCAGCTCGGCTCCGACGGCGGCCAGCAGAGGGCGGATCTCGTCCGGGTCCGGGGCGGTGGCCGACAGGCTGAGCAGGGGAGTGACGGGAAGCCCCGTGGCCGTCGGGTGCGCCGAGGACCCCCAGTCGATGAGGAAGGGGACCAGACCGGACGGATGCGCGGTGTCGCCATCGGTCAGGCGCCACTCCAACAACGTCCCGTCCGGCCGACGACGACTCATCGGCCGTACCGGCCCGGGGTCGTACCCGCGCGCCCGCGCCTCAACGACCGCCGCGTCCAGGTCGGGCGGGCTGATCGCCCAGGTCACCGTGCGCGCGGAGGCCAGCTGGTCGACGTCGAACGGCCGCGGGCCCTTGGGCCCGGCCTGTTCCGGATCCGGTCCGATGATCTCCAGATAGCTCGACCCGCCCAGCGACACCAGGTGGTTGCGGGTGCCGAAGCCGACATGAGACCCGCCGGGGGCAGGCGTCACACCGGTCCGCCGGGCGAAGTCGGCTACCGTCGCCGCGAGTTCGGGCGTCGCAAGGACGAGATGGTCCAGGCGCGGGGGAATGGGGTTCGTCGAAGCCGAGGCTACGCGCCCCGAAGGGGCGCGGGGCTGTATTCGACATGCGGCTCCGCCGCGATGGGGGCCCCGCTCGAGCGAAGCCGAGATTGGGGGAGCGACCAGCCCCCACTACCGCCGGGGGCACCCCGTACTGGACCGCTCCACCAGCCGAGTGGACAACTCGGTACGCGTGCCCTCCGGGCGGTCCCCCGCCATCATCCGCACAAGCAAGTGCAACGCCCCCGCCGCCATCTCCGACAACGGCTGCCGAACCGTCGTCAGAGCGGGAGCGACCCACCGCGACTCGGGCAGATCGTCGAAGCCCACCACACTGATGTCGTCAGGAACCCGCAACCCCCGTGCGGCCAAGGCCTTGTACACCCCCAGAGCCATGTGGTCGGAGCAGACGAACACCGCCGTCGGCGGCTCGGGCAGGTCCAGGAGATCCAGCATGCGCCGATGTGCGACGTTCTCGTCGAAGGCGGCGTGCCGGACGTACTCCGGCCGATGCCGCACCCCCGCCGACGCGAGCGCCGAGCGGTACCCGGCGACCCGGGCGCTGCTGCACATCTTGCGCTGGTGGCCGGCGATGACGGCGATGCGCTCGTGGCCGAGGGAGAGCAGGTGCTCGGTCGCGGTGACCCCGCCCTGCCAGTTCGCCGCGCCCACCGACACCACACCCGGCGGCGGTTCGAGGACCGGGTCGATCAGGACGTACGGGATGCGGTGCGTGTCCAGCCAGGCGTACTGCGAGGGCGTCAGCTCGGCCAGGTTGAACAGCACGCCGGACGAACCGCGCGCGATCAGCTTGTCCAGCCAGCCGCGCTCGGGGCGCCCGCCACGGGTGCGGGTGAGGCCCGCCGAGACGACCACTTCGAGACCCACGTCGTGCGCCGCCGCCTCCACACCCCGCAGCACCGCCCCCGACCAGGAACTGTCCAGCGAGTGCACGACCAGGTCGACCAGCCCCGGCACCTTCGCCGCGTCGAACCGGGGTCTGCGGACGTAGCCGAGCCGGTCGAGTGCCTCGGTGACGCGGCGGCGCGTCTCCGGAGCCACGTCCTCCCGGCCGTTGACCACCTTGGACGCGGTCGGCACGGACACCCCCGCCTCGCGGGCCACGACCGCCAGCGTCGGCCCGGCCGCCACGCTCGCACTCCCCGTGCGGACCATCGGGAACCACCTCTCCGGCCCGCCCGAGGGCCATGAAAAGTTTCGACCAGCGCGGAAACAGTAAGCGCTTCCTACACTAAGTTCACCGGATCGCGTCGGGAAGAGGCCGGACTTCGCAGGTCTTCATGGTTTCGGACTTTCGAAACTTCGAACGCGGCTGTGGGCAGCGCCCAACCGGGGGCAGCTACCGGCAGACCAGCCGAAAGCCGGTGAAGTCGGCCGTGAACTCCGCGTCCACCAGGTCCACGGCATGGATCCCGGCCATCGACCCGGTGAAACGGAGCCTGGACCCGTGGTCGTCGGAGAGCCTGCCGAAGTCCAACGGCTCGCCGACCGGCACCCGCACCCCGCCCCGCATCCACCAGAACCGCGCCTCGGCCCCGTCCGTCGTCACGCCCAGCGTCACCGGGGCATCCGCGTCGACGTCCACCACGGCCACCGTCCGCGTGCTCGCCTCGTCACGCTCCACGAGCCGTAGCACGGTACGGCCTTCGCCCCGCCACTGCTGCCCGCGCTGCCCTTCGCCCTCGGGCTCCGCCCAGGTCAGGTCCAGGCTCAGATACGCCTCCGCGTCGTACCGGAGCACCAGCCCCGCGGCCTGCGTGAAGGTGTCCGGCCGCGCCTCCACGGTGACCTCGGCCTCCGCGCGGTGCTCCGTGATCCGCTGGGCCAGCAGACTGTGCGCCCACCGCGACTCGGGCCCGTGCCGGCCGCGCAGCCGGATCCAGCCCGGACGGCTCGCGGTGTCCGCCCAGGACGGGTCGGGGGCCGCGCGCAGGGTGCTCCACGGCCAGCCCAACGGGTCGTCAGGGTCGGCCGGTTGGCGCGGCGACGGCTCGGGAGACAGGCCGGTGGGCGGCAGCGGCTCGGGACGGGTCGGTACGTCGACCTCGACGGCCGGATGCCAACCCCCGTGCGGCATCCTCGGCCAGCCGTCCTCGTCCCAAGCCACCGCCTGGATCGCCGTCTCCCGGCCCAGCGTGCAACGCGGGCCCTGCGGCGTCCGTACCGGGCGGGCCGTCAGGTGGCTGAGCACCCACTCCCCGCCCGGAGTCTGCACCAGTTCGCCGTGCCCGGCCTTCTGCAACGGCAGCGACGCGTCGTCGCGCGAGGTCAGCAGCGGCCGGTCGTCGAGTTCGTACGGGCCGGTGATCGCGCGAGCACGGGCCACCCGCACCCCGTGCTCGAAGCCCGTGCCGCCCTCCGCCAGCACCAGGTGGTACCAGCCCTCGCGCCACAGCAGCTTCGGGCCCTCGACGAGCCGTTCGTGCTGCAGCAGCAAGCGGCTGCCACCGACCGGCTTCAGCGTCCGGCGGTCCAGCTCGCTCAGGACGATCCCGGCGAACCGGCGTCCACCCGGTCGGTGGTCGTTCTGCAGGTTGAGCAGCCACAGCCGGCCCTCGTGGTGGAAGAGCGCGGGGTCGAAGCCATGGCTCCTGATCCGCTGCGGGGCCGTCCACTTGCCGCTCACCTCGGTGGCCGTGCTGACGTAGGTGTCGGTGTCGAAGTACGGCGTCCCCACCGAGCGGACGACCGAGTACACCACCCAGAACCGCTCGCCGTCCCAGCTCAGCGACGGCGCCCAGATGCCGCCCGAGTCCGGCACCCCGGCCAGACAGTCGCCGGGGGCGGCACCGCGCACATGGCCCGCGTACTCCCAGTGGGCCAGGTCCCGCGAACGGTGGAGGGGGATGGTCGGGAACCACTCGAAGGAACTCGTCGCCACGTAGTACCAGTCACCGACCCGGACCAGCGAGGGGTCGGGGGCGAAGCCGCGGATGACGGGGTTGTGCAGCAGGGTCACTTCAAGGCTCCTGAGGGGAGGGTCACTTGAGGGCCCCCAGCGTGACGCCGGTCCGCCAGTAGCGGCGCATCGCCACCATCATGATCGCCATCGGCACGATGGACAGCAGCGCACCGGTCAGCACCAGACTGGTCAGGTCGACCCCGGACTCGAGACGTTTGCCGGACCAGTTGTACAGGCCGATGTTGAGGGTCCAGTTGTTCTCGCCGCGCAGGAC